>JALHJD010000020.1 GCA_022837185.1 Desulfobacteraceae bacterium | reverse complement strand
GACGTTGCTTTCGACGACCACGTACCTCTGGCGGTTTTTCCGGTTCACTTCAGAAGGGCCGCTGTCCTGCACGATCCTGGCCACAGTGGAGAGCCTCACCGCTTTGCCCGTCGAAGCGGGGACCACCAGGCGGTCCAAAACATCCATGGTATCCCGTTGCCGGCTGTCAAGGCGAATCCGGATGGGGTAGTCGTCCTCCCCCTGCCAGAAGCTTTCTCCGGTTTCAACCCCGTAAAAGTACATGCGCAGCGTGGAAGCAATGGAGGCCGTACTGACTCCCAGCAGGGCCGCCTTTTCCCGGTCGATCAGGACCTGGATTTCCGGGCGGTCCGGTTTCTGGCTCAGGGTCACGTCCACCGCCCCCGGAATCCTCGTGAGCCGGTTTTTGATCTCTTCCGCCACCTGGACCGTTTCTTTCAGGTCGTCACCGTACACTTCGATGTTGACCGGCTTGGACCCCAGAAACATCGCCTGGATCGGCGAGGTGACAAGAACGGTCATTTTCTGGATGCCCGGTTTCTTTGCCAGCCATTTCCGGATCTGCTCGGCCACTTCAAAGGCCGAGCGGTTCCTTTCGGCCTTGTCGACGAGCTTCAGCCCCACTGTCCCGACGTTGCTTCCTTCCTCGCTCCCCGTGGCGATCCCGTAGCCCTCTTCCGTCTGTCCGTCCCACCCGAAGACGTATTTCTGCTCGGGGACGTTCTTTCTCGCATACTCGACGACTTCCCGGACCAGAGCATCCGTCGTTTCCAGGCGCGTTCCCTCGGGAAGCCGGAAAGTGATTGAGATCTCGCTCGTATCTGCCTCCGGAGTAAGTTCCGTCCCGATGAATTTGAATCCGGTGATCGTCAGAAGCATGAACAGCGCGGCAATTCCAAAGATCTCAGCCGGCCTGTCCAGCCCCCAGGAAAGGAGATCCCTGTACCCTGACTCCAGCTTCCGGAGAAACTTTTCCGTGTATCCGTGCAGCCTGAGGTTTTCCGTTTCCGTGCTGAAGGCCTTGCTGCCGGCCATCGGGATGAAACTGATGGAAACAAACAGGGAGATCGCCACCGCCACGATCATGACGACACAGAGGGAAGTAAAGAAAACCCCAACGAGGCCCTGAACAAAAATCAGGGGCATCAGCACGACCACCGTGGTCGTGGTGGAACCCAGCAAGGCCCCTCCGACTTCGCTCGCCCCGAGGATGGAAGCGATTCCCCTGCGCTCCCCCTTTTCCATGCGGTAGATGATCTGGTCGGTGGAAACGATAGCATTGTCCACGACCATACCCACGGCCATCGAGAGGGCCATCAGCGTCATAATGTTGAGGGTGTAGCCGAGAAGCTTCATCACTGTAAACGTGATCAAAAGGGAGAAAGGGATCGCAGCACAGACGACCAGGGACGCCGAGAAGCGCTTCAGGAAAGCCCAGGTCACGAGAAAGGCCAGGACAATGCCCCAGTAAAGGGAGTGCGACAGGTCCCGGATCGAGTTGCCGATGTACTCGGAGGTGTCCATCAGGATCGTGGTTTCGATATCTGAAGGAAGTTCGGCCTTGAGTTCCTGGAGCTTTTCCTTGACGCCTTTCGCCACTTCCATCGTGTTGGCGTCGCTGTTTTTGAGGACAATCAGGATCACGGAGGGCTTGTCGTTCACCCATCCGTTCATCTCGAGTTCCTTAAAGGTGTCTTCGACGCTCGCCACATCACCGAGATGGACCGGCCTGCCCTGCCAGGCGCCTACGACCAGTCCCCGGATCTCCGAGATGTCCCTGAACCTCCCGGGGACGCGCACATTGAAGGCAGTCCGCCCTTCTTTGAGGGGTCCGGCCGGGGCGTTCAGGTTTTCCCGTTCCAGCGCGGCGGCGATCGCCTGGGGCGCCAACCCGTAGGCCTCGAGCTTCGCCAGGTCCATCGCCACCCGGATCTCCCTGCGCAGCCCCCCGTAAACGAGAACCTGCCCGACTCCGGGGACCCGCTTGAGATCCTCCACGAGGACACTGTCGGCATAGTGGTAGAGCCCCGGGTAGGAAGCCCCGGCCGTCAGGGCGATTTCCAGCACGGGAACGGTCCCCGAGGACATCCGGAAAATGATCGGCTCCTCGATGTCGGAAGGCATTCTGCGCTTTGCGAAGTTGACGGCGTCCCGCACATCCCCGACCTTCACGTCAAGATCGGTCCCCCATTTGAACTTCGCCGAAACCACCGAGAGGTTGTCCACCGATTTCGAGTAGAGATCGCTTACGCCCTCGATCATCCCGAGCTGGTCTTCCAGTTTCTTTGAAACCCGCTGCTCGATCTCGATTGCGGAAGCGCCGGGCCAGGTCGTCAGGACCGTGATGACAGGGGGATCGATTTTCGGGAGCAGATCCACCTTCATGGACACCAGCGTCACAACACCCAGCAGGACGATGGCGGCATAGATCATGGAGGTGAAAATCGGCTTCTTAACGGAAAACTCCGGCAATCTCAAGGTTTGGCCACCTCCACGGGAGTTCCTTCGCCGATCCTGGCGGATTGGGTCACGATGACGGCTTCTCCCGAAGCGAGCCCCTCGATCACTTCAACCCGGTCACCTTCCTCCGCTCCGATCCTTACCGCCCGGCTTTCCGCCTTGCCGTTCCTTTCCAGGAAGACCCGTTTTTCTCCTGTCCCGGGCAGGGTCTTGACGGCCTCCCGCGGGACGGAAAGGCCCTTGTGTTCTCCGACTTCCAGCTCCACCCGGGCGTACATCCCCGGTTTCGTTCCCTCCCGTGATTTGAGGATCAATTCGGCCTGTCCCGTTCGGGTCACCGGGTCGATCTCCGGTGAAAGCCGAACGACCTTCGCCCGGAACGACTTCCCTCCCAGTGCATCAAGAGTGACGGCACCCTCCTGCCCCACGTTCAGCTTGACGAAAGCCGATTCGGGAATCGAGCCTCGAACCTTCAAAAACTCCTGCCGATTGATCAGAAACGACGGTTTCTCCGCAGAGCTGGTGTCCCCCGGATCGATAAACCGGGCGGCAATGACTCCCGAGACCGGAGCTCTCAGGACGTGGTAGCCCATTAGGACAGAAAGCTGGTTCAAACCCGCGGAAGCCTCCGCCAGCTGTTTTCGAGCCAGCCTCTCCCCGGCTTCCGCAACATCGGCCTGTCCCTTGGCGTGATCAAATTGCTGCCCACTGATGACCTTTTCGCTATAGAGTTTCTTGTACCGCTCAAAGTCTTTCCGAGCCGTTTCAAGCTGGATCGAAGCCTGCGAGAGAGCCGCCCGGGCCTTTTCGACAGAGGCTTCCGCCTGCGAGAGCTGCGGGCGCAGGAGGCTGTCGTCAAGGATCGCCAGCACCTGTCCGGCCTTGACCGGAGTCCCGATGTCCACGAGAACCCGGAGAACCGTTTTACCGCCAAGCTTGGAGACAACCGCCGCCTGCTCTTCCGGCTCAAGGTTCGCGACGAAAGAGACTTTTTCCTTGAAAACCCGAACCTCCGGCTTCGCCAGCTCAACCGGGATTTTCTCAACCTCGACGGGCTTCGAGTTAAGTTGATGTTGCTGGTACCCGCGAAAGAGGATCAGCAACAGGAAGATAAGCGCAACCCCTGCAACGATGCCGATGCGGCGGGCTTTGAATGTTTCCGGTATCTGCAGCTTCATCGGGAAGCCTCCTTCCCGCCTTCTGAACTGCCTTCTCCCATTGCGAAAAGCAAATCCCCGAAAGCCGTCCTGGCTTCCGCCACGGCGTCGATCCTCGAGTTTTTCGCATCGATCAGGGCCAGTCGCGCATCCAGGACATCGATATTGGTGCCCACCTGGGCCTGGTAGCGCTTGAGGGCCATTCGGTAGTCCTCCTCAGCCTGAGCCGCCGCATCCGAGGCGACCTTCACCCTCTGGATTGCGCCTTCCAGGTTGACCCGGGCCGCGGCTACTTCAAGCGCAACCTGGCGTTTCAGATCCTCCAGCCGGTGCAAAAGCTCCTCGGCAGCAGCCTTTGCCTCCACAACCTGCCCGTGGACTTTCCCCGAGTCAAAGAGCCTCAGGCGGGCGAAAACCGAAACGCTCCAATCGTCCTTTTCTGAAGGGAAGAAATCTTCATCTGCAACAGAAGCGCTGGCGGAAAGCCCGACCTGGGGTAGAAGCTGCCCCCTGGCGGCCCGGACAGTCATTAGCGCCGCCTTCCTAGCCTCAGCAAGGCCTTTCAGCTCGGGTCTCTGGTTCAAGGCTCTCGAGAGCGGATCCTCGAATGCCGGGAATGTTTCCACGTCCGCATCTCCCGAGGGCACCGCAACCTGTCCTTCAAGCGACTTGCCAACAACCCTTTCCAGCTGCTTCCAGGCAACCTTCACCGCGCTCTCAGCGCGAATCAGGTTCAGCGTCGAGCTGGAAACCGCGACCTGGACCCGCAGGACCTCGTTCTGCGCCACCACCCCGGCGCGGTAGAAGGCTTCGACCTGCTTCAGGTGTTCCTTTGCAAGCGAAAGCGCCTCTTTTGCCACCTCGAGCCTGGATTGACTCCGCTGGAGCCCGTAAAAGGCATTTCGTACCCCGTTTTCCACGGCCTGGATGGTCCTTTCCTTTTCGCTTTCCCGGGCCGAGAGCGCCAACCGTTCCGCTTCCGTCCGCGCTGAAAGAGCCCCCCCGCTGAAGAGCACCTGGCTCAAGGTCAGGGCGGCCTGCCAGGTGGTTTCGTAACCGAGAGGAACGATTCCGATCGGGGCACCTCCAGGGCCAAGGGCAACCGTTTCCGGCCGTTCGTCCAGCTTCTGGTATCCAAGCGTGGCATTCGCCTGGGGGAGCTGCTCCGCCTGTGCCTGGATCAGCCTTCCTCGAGCCTGGTCCACCCTGGACTGGGCGGCAAGAATCAGGGGATTAGCCTCCCGGGCTAGCTTCAGGGCTTCATCCAGCGTCAGCGTTCTTTCCGGTTCCGCTCCCCATGCCAGATGACCCGCGATCAAAACCAGGGCACAAATGACCACGAAAATCAAAACAAGGATCCACTTACGACTTTTCATTCCTACCCCCCTCTTCAAGCAACATCCTCACCATGGCTTCCCAGTACCTTTTTGCTTCCTCTGCCCTTAACCGAAGACCAAGGTTCACCACGAGCCCCCCGAAAGCGTGCGTCAGGCAAATCAATCGTTCCCTCGGACTGAGGCCAGCTTCTCCAGCGGTGCTCCCCTGGAAGGTCCGTTCCAGTTCGGGCAGAACCGCGTCGAGCACGCGGTCGATCATCTCTCCGGCAAGATTTTTCGATTGAGGATCTCCTCTCTGTGCGACAACCGTAAGGTCGACCCACAGCAGGCGCCTCTCCTTGTTATTCGAGAATTCGTCGATGAGCGTTCCTCCCTTTTCAACCAGGAACCTCACCGGGTCAAACTCCCCTTTCATTTCCAGGGGAATTTCGAAATGCCCCAGGATCCGCCTTGCTTCTTCTCCCATGATTTCCCTGAACAATTCCAGCTTCCCCGGGAAATGCCAGTACAAAGCGCCCTTGCTGAGGCCCGAGGCCTTGACAATGGCGTCGACGCTGGCCCCCTCAAAACCGTGGAGTGCGAAAATTCTCCGTGCTACTTCCAGGATTTTCCGTCTCGTTAGATCCTTCGACTCCGTTTCTTCGATCTTCGGCACGCCCTCGACCTCCCGTTTCCAGGTTTCGTGCGTAGGATATTGCAGACCGAACGGTCAGTCAAGAAGGTCCGTAAAAAAATGGGACCTCGAACGAGGTCCCATCCAGGAATAACCGTAGATCTTAACGCTTGGAGTACTGGTTCCGTGCGCGAGCGCCCTTCTGGCCGAACTTCTGCCGCTCGACCATCCTCGGGTCCCGGGTCAGCAGGCCTGCGCGCTTCAGGGCCGACCTCAGCTCGGGGTTCAGCTTGAGCAGGGCGCGGGCGATCCCGAGAGAGGTGGCGCCGGACTGACCGGTGAGACCCCCTCCGTGGGCCCGGACAAACACATCGACCTTGCCTTCTACTCCTCCGACCTTGAGTGGCTTGTAGACGACCAGTTGCCAGGTCGAGCGCGGGAAGTAGTCACTGACTTCGCGATTGTTGATGAGAAATTTCCCTTCACCGGGACGGATCCGGACACGGGCGACAGCTTCCTTTCGCCTTCCAGTGCCCCAGTTGTAAGCCATGGATTGCACCTGTGCTCCCTCCTCTTTTCGAAAACGACGGATCAGTCTTCGAGTTTCTCGGGCATCTGGGCCGCATGCGGATGATTCGGCCCTGCATAAACCTTGAGCTTGCGGATGTAATCCAGCCGGGTTTTCGGGAGCATGCCCTTCACGACCCGCTCGAAAAGCCGTTCAGGCTTTTTGGCGAGCATTTCTCCCATTTTGACGGACTTGATCCCCCCCGGGTATCCGGTATGCCAGTAAATCCTTTCCCGCTCCGCCTTTTTGCCCGTCAGGACAACCTTGTCCGCGTTGATCACGATGACAAAATCGCCTGTATCGACATGCGGCGTGTAGATCGGCTTGTTCTTTCCGGACAGGATCCTGGCCACCTTGACGGCAACCCGTCCAATCGGCTTATCGGCCGCGTCCACGACATACCACTTGTGCTGAACGGTCTCTTTTCTCGCAAGAAAGCTCCGCTTGCCAATCATTTCACCACTCACTCCTTCATGGGTTCCAGTTGCCAATACCCTTTCGAAAAAGCTAATGAATCATACCGGAGGCATCCGGCACTGTCAAGAAAGGTTCTCTCCCGCGGGTGTGTGGTAGGGCGCCCGCTTCGAAAACCTGATTGTTTTCCCTTGTTGTCTTAGGCCTTTTCCTGAATTGAAGCGGTTTTCAGCACCTGTTTCAATCCGGGGTTCTCAATAAGCCCCGGCAGCCGCCCCCGCTTTGCGATCGGAGTCCCGTCAACCATCTTGATGTCCATTGTCATATCTCTCGGGGTTGCATGAGCGATGTAGCTTCCCACCCCGAAAGCATCCGCCCCGGCTTCTGAAAGAAGACGGATTCGCTCCGGGGTCAGTCCTCCCGACACGATGATCTGGACCTTGCCGTATCCCGCCTGATCGAGACGCCACCGGACTTCCCGGACGAGTTCCGCCGTGACTCCCCCTCGTTCTCCAGGGGTATCCAGGCGAATGCCCGAAAGCTTTCCGTGAAGGCTTTCGGCGACTCTCAGGCTTTCCTCGGCTTCATCCTTGAAGGTGTCGACAAGGATAATTCTCGGCTCACCCTCGGGCAGGAACCGATCGTAGATTTCCGCGACCTTCACTGTATCGCCCACGATAAGGATCGCCGCATGGGGAATCGTCCCCCTCGGCTCCACCCCCGCGAGCTTGGCGCCCAGGATGCAGCTTGCCCCCTGGCAGCCTCCGGCAACGACTGCCGCCCTTTCCATGACCGGCGCAACGGCAGGATGGACATGGCGCGCTCCAAAGCTCAGCACGGGTTTGCCCCCCGCGGCTTCCACGCACGCCCTGGCTGCCGTGGCCCAACCGCTAGCGCTTGCCAGCATCCCCAGGAGGACGGTCTCATACATCCCGAAGCTGGAATAGGGACCGCGGATCCTCAGGAGCGTTTCCTTCGTGTTGAAGGGGTCCCCTTCCGCAAGAGATTCCACCTCGAGCCCGGGTTTTTCCCGAAAGAGCTCCAGCACTTCCGGCAGCCCCGCGAAGATCCCTGACCCCCGTGCAAAAACCTCGGCGACAACAGGCCTGTCGGCGCATCCGCAGGACCGAAGCAGGTCAAGCGTCTTGACGAAGTAGACATCCGTGGTTTCCCCCCGGAGGATCTCTTCGTGAGTCGCGCTGAACAGGCGCGGCCTGGACACCGAGAGGTCATGGACGTCCTTCATCGATTCGAGCTGCCGGGACCCAGCCATCGGGAGGAATCCTTTCCGCCTATCTGTAAGAGAGAAGGACCAGGACCAGGGACATGGCCATAAACAGCCCCATCAGGCCAACCGTGACCTTGGTCATGGCGCTCAGGCGCTGCCACTGGCCCCCAGCCATGTCTGCCTGGGTGCCGCCCCCGAATATTCCCTGGAAGCCCCCGCTTTTGCGGTGCTGCAGCATAATGACCCCGATCAGGGCAACACAAAGGACAATGTGAATCAAACCGAACACGATCTTCAAGCAAAGCACCCCCTAATCCGTTTCACCAGAGCGGACAGAAAGAGATTTTACCATATCCGGAAGCTCAAGCATATCCCGCAGCGCCCGGCACGCGATCGCCCGGTGCGAAATGCGGGATTTCAGTTCTTCCCCGAGTTCGGAAAAGGTCGCGTTGAACCGGTCCGGGATGAAAACCGGATCATAGCCGAATCCTGCGGAACCCGCGGCCTCCGTGGCAATTCGCCCCCAGCAGAACCCCTCCGAAAGGAAAACCCGCGTTTGGGATTCTCCTGGCCAGACCAGGGCGACGCAGGCTACGAAGCGGGCCCTCCGGCACTCTTTTCCCCGCAGCCGGTCGAGCAGCCAGGCGATTCGGCCGGCATCCGACGAAGCCACCCGTGCTGAAAAAAGCCCGGGGGCCCAGCCAAGTTCCTGGACCTCCAGCCCGCTGTCGTCCGCCACTGCCGGCATACCCAGCGCCCGTGACCAGGCCGTCGCCTTGAGGAGGGCATTTTCTGCGTAGGATTTTCCTTTTTCCTCGACATCGAGGTCTAGCCTTTCCGGCCCGTAAATGAGGGAAAATCCGAGCGGTGCGAAAAGGGCGCTCAATTCCCTGTGCTTGTGGGTGTTCCCGCTGGCCAGCACAACCTCAGAGAGGAAAGGCATCCCGTTCTTCCTCCGTCAGGTTCAGGCAGTCTCTCTGGAGTTCGATGAGCCGGCGGACCCCCATTTCGGCTAAAGCCAGCATTTCAAGGAGGCTTTGCCGATCAAACGGTCCGCTTTCGCCTGTTCCCTGGACCTCAACGAATTCACCCTTTTGGGTCATAACCACGTTGAAATCCACTTCCGCCCGGCTGTCTTCAAAGTAATCCAGATCCAGGAGAACCGTTCCGTCCACCCGCCCTGCACTGGCCGCGGCAACAAACCCGCGGACCGGAAGCTGCCCGATGACCTCTCGCTCCTTCAATCCCCGCAACGCGTCGAACACGGCCACGAAGGCCCCCGTGACGGCTGCCGTCCGCGTTCCCCCGTCCGCCTGCAGAACGTCGCAATCGACCCAGATCGTCCGTTCTCCAAGGCCAGCAAGATCGATGACAGACCGCATCGACCGTCCGATCAGGCGCTGGATTTCATGGCTTCTTCCGCCGATTCCCCGGACCGAATCCCTAGGGGTGCGGGTGAGGGTCGAGCGCGGCAGCATGGCGTATTCGGCCGTAACCCAGCCTCGACCGCCCCCTTTCAGAAACGGCGGGACTTTTTCTTCGACGGAAGCGGTGCAAAGGACTTTTGTGTTTCCCCACTCGATCAGGGAAGATCCTTCCGCATACAAGTTCACCTGGCGATGAATCGAAACCGGGCGCAGCTGATCCGCTTTGCGTCCGTCATGACGAAAATCTGAATGATCCAAGGCAATCCTCCTGTTTGGCGCCGCTCAGGGCTTGCGGGCCAGCTGCCATGCAACCGCGAGGTTGACGGGCGTTGTCTCGGTGCTTTCCCTCCCGTTGACCAGGAACCGCACCCGAGTGACCGGTCTGAAGTTTTCGATGATTGTCCTCACGACTCCGGTCATGACCAGGTTGGCCTTCTCCGGCGGCAGGGATGCAATCGATCGGACGCACGCGTCGTTCACGTCGAGGTACAGGAGATCGCCTGCCCGGAAGATATGCAGAACCGCCGACTGGGGATCCAGGACGCCTTCTGTCTGGAGAAGGGAGAAAAGGCCTTGGAGAACTTCCCTCAGGTCGGATTCCATGAGTCCCCCGGCCGTTTCAACCCGGCTTTCGCTCAACTTGTTTCCCTTCAGCGAATAAACACGGTACTCGTTTTGCGGCGCTTTCGGCGTTTCCCCCAAAACAGGCTCTTTGCCGGAGACGACCGTCGTTTCCTGCGGCCCCCCCTTGCTGTCCACCCATTTCAGCACCAGCCCGGTTCCGAAATAGCCCAGCGTAAAGAGGAGAAGCATCACGGCCGACCAGCTGACAAGCCGCAAAATCCAGGGAGCCTTTGTCTCCGCCGGCTGCCTTCGAACCGTTCGCTCCCGCGGCCGGAAATCCGTCTCGTCTTTCATTCCTGTCCTCAACTCCTTAACGGGATAGGGTATTCAGGTATTCGGACATCCCCGAAACCAGGGCTCTCAGCAGGCGGTCCAGGAAAGCCGGATCGTTTAGCAGCTTCCGGTCTTCCGGCTCGGTCAGGTATCCCATCTCAACCAGGACAGCCGGCATGGCCGCCCCCCGAAGGACGAAAAACGGGGCCTGGGCCACGCGCGACATCTGCAGACCCGTGCGTCGCCCCATGTTGAAGAGGCTTTCCGCAAGACGGGTACTCTGTCCGATTTTCGCGTTCTGCTCCATTTCCCCCAGGATTCGAAGAAGCAGGTTCGTCTTGGCGTCGGACTCCTCAATCGTATTGTTCTTGCCCAGCTCCCGGTTTTCGTAAAGCGCCAGCCTCATGGCATCCTTGTCTGTCGGCAGAGCCATCAGGTAGATCTCCACTCCGCGGGCATGCCTGCCCCTGGGGAGGGCATTGCAGTGAAGGCTAATAAAGAGGTCGGCATTCCACCGGTTGGCGAGATCGGTCCGTTCATTCAGGCGAAGGTAGGTGTCGTCCTTCCGGGTGAGCCGGGCCTCGATGCCCGCTTCCCTTAGCAGGACCGCAAGCCGGAGCGCCGCCCGCAGGTTGATGTCCTTTTCATTGATTCCTCCCGCGACGGCGCCCGGATCATGTCCCCCGTGTCCCGCGTCAACAACCACGAGGAACGGTTTCCCGCCAGGCGCCCTGCCTGCCGGAACGGGAGCCGCCGCAGGCTCAGCCGGCTTCGGCAGGACCGGGGCCGGTTCGACCGATGCCGCGGGTTCAACCCCCGAAGCAGCTGTCCCGGAAGAAAAGAAATCCAGCACGAAGCGCTCGGGCTTGTGGAGGGAAAAGGTCTTTACAGATCCCGCGTGATGCTGGAAACGGACGACCGTTTTATCACCGTACTGGGTGAAGGCCACTGTTACTTCCTCCGGGTAGGGGGAAGGCACCCCGCTTATCGAACGGGCCGCGGCAGCCGCAAGGGTGATTTCGACCTCTCCTGGAGCGTCCTTCACGGTCGGCTCAAACGGTGAAGAAAGATCGAGAACCGCCCGGATCTTTTCGGCCGTCCTGCTCCAGCGGATTTTCTCGATCCTGGGCAGGGGCCCGTAAAGAGATTTTCCCGGCTCGGGGGATTCAACGGCCGCCGGAGTTGCCGCCGCAGCAGGAGGGGCCTCCTTCTCCGGAAGCGCCGCGGCCCCGGCGAAGCGGAGCCGGACAGATCCCTTCCCGCCGGAAAGAAGCGCCTCAAAAAGCCGCAGGGCTCCCCTGTTTTCCCCCCACCATTCCCCCCCTTCCGCGGTCACGGCGTCGGCCATCGGGAGGATCTGGCCCCCATCGATCCTTGCGGCGGCTGCTCCCAGGACGAATTCCAGCTTCCGGCTTTCAAAGGTCACGACCAGGCGGTCGCCCTTGACCGCCGCACCGCACCCGAGGAGAGAGGCCATGTTCTTCAGGCCGACTTTGACAGCCGATCCTTCGTCCCGGATCCTCACCACTCCTGCGATCCCGTTGTTCTTCCACAGGGTCCAGCCCGTCTCGGCGGACAAAGCGGGTGCAGATGCAGCGCAAAGCAAAAGGAGGCAGAGGAAAAACCTACGAACCGGCAACCGCAACATCGTTGATCACCATCGTGCAGCCGCCCGTGCTCCCGAAAAATCGGAGGTCGTTCCCCAGTTCACCGATTTGAAGAAGCCAGTCGGCCAGGTTTCCCGCGACCGTCACTTCCGCAACCGCCCGGGTCGGTTCTCCCCCCTCCATGAGCACTCCTTTGATTCCAAGGGAAAAATCCCCGCTGACGGGGTTGATCGTATGCAATCCCATGATCTCGGTGACCAGGAGTCCTCGCCCCGCTTCCAGGAAAAGGGTCCCGGGATCTTTCTCTCCCGGGATCGGGAAGAGATTTGAACAGCCCGCGTCGGGAGCGCTTCCGCTTCCCCTGACCGCGTTGCCCGTCGAGGCGACTCCGGATTCCCGGGCCGAACGCAGGTCATAGAGGTAATTTTCGAGGACTCCTCGGGTGATCAGGGGTGTCCTTCGGGTTTGGACCCCTTCCCCGTCAAACGGGCCGGAGGCCATACCCCCAAAAAGCCGTCCGTCGTCGACCAGCGAAAAGGAGGGCGAAGCCACCGCGGTTTTCAGCTTTCCCCGGAGAAGCGATTTGTTTCTCAGGACGTTCGGCCCGAGGAAAAGGTCCCCGATTGCATCGATAAAATCCGCGCAGCTTTCCGGGTCAAGAAAGACCGTCATCCTGGCGGTTTCGATCGGTTTCCCGCCCAGGATCATGCCCGTCTTGCGCACCGCTTCCCGCGCAACGGCTTGGGGATCGAGCCTCCCCCAGCATCGGGAATCTTCCCCGAAAGCTCCCATCTCGAACGAATCGTTATCCTGCATGACGACCGCAACCCCGCACGAAACCGTCGTCCCGCTCTGCCAGGCACCAAATCCCCGGCTGTTCGCCAGGTAGATCTTCCCCCGGGCATCGCTCCACGTTGCGCTTCGTACGGAAACCACTCTTCGATCAGCGGACCTGGCGGCTTCCGTCATTTCGACGCAGGCCCGGATTCTATTTTCGTGGGTCAGCTTCTCCAGGTCGGGGTCCTCGATCCCCAGGTTCTCGCTGTCGGATGCCCATGCCCCCTCCCCAATCTCCAGAAAGGGGTCCGGTTCAGAAAGGGCCGCATTGGAAAGGCTCCAGTCAACCAGTTCCAGGAGATCCCCCCGCTTGAAATGGTTCACGGAAGCCAACCCCTGGCGCCTGTCCGGCAGAACCGATCGCAGGGTCACCGACTGCCCGAAACCGCTGACATCCTCCTCGGGCACCCCTTCCCTAAGGCTGATGTGCCGGCTTTGGCCTTCCGTATAGAACACGTCTGCCTCAGCGGCTCCTCCCCGAAGGGCTTTTTCGATGAGCCAGCCGCACATCTCCTCGATGTTGCTCTTTCCCGTCGCTTCTCTCACCGGTCGGCTGCCTCCTCCAGGATGATCCTTGCCGCTTCCCGAACATCACTTCTCGAGACATCCAGGTGCGTAACCAAACGAACCCGTTTCGAGCTAACGGGATTGAAAAGAACGCCCTTCAGCCGGCACCGCCTTGCTAGTTCCTCGGCCGTCACGCTCTCCTTGCGGATCTCGAAGTAAACCATGTTGGTCCGTTTCGGGCAGGGTTCCACAAAAAGGTGCTCGCTCTCCTCCAGCCGCTCTGCCAGGACGGAGGCGTTCTCATGGTCTTCCGACAGGCGGGAGAGATTCTCCTTCAGGGCCACCAGCCCTGCAGCAGCAAGCACCCCTGATTGTCTCATGCCTCCCCCGACAACCTTCCGCCAGTGCCGGGCTTCCTCGATGAAGGACTTCCGGCCGCAGACCAGCGAGCCGACCGGAGCCCCGAGCCCCTTCGACAGGCAGAACTGCACCGAGTCGACCATTCCGGTGTAGGTTTTCACGTCAACTTCCCAGGCCACGGCGGCGTTAAAGATCCGGGCCCCATCCAGGTGAACGGCCAGCCCTTGATCCTTTGCCGCGGTCACGAGCTTTCGAAACGGCGCGGGAGCCGCGGCGTTTCCGCCTTCCCGGTTGTGGGTGTTCTCCAGGCAAAGCAGCTTCGCCGGGGCAAAGTGAACGTTTGCCGGACGGACCCACCTGAGAACAGAAGACGTTTCAGGCAACCCGCCGGCATCTTCGGCGGGCAGGGGGAGGATTCCCCCCAGGACCGCCATTCCGCCGCCTTCATAATTGAAGATGTGCGATTGATTCCCCAGGATCACTGCCTCGGTTTCCCTGGGTTCCGGAAGTGACGAAAAGGGCGGCTTCATGCCCTGTCATTTCGGCAGCGGTTTCTTCGAGCCTCCGGACCGTGGGATCTTCACCATACACGTCATCGCCCACGACGGCTTCGGCCATGGCCTTTCTCATCGCGGGAGTCGGACGGGTCACCGTATCGCTTCGAAGATCGATGGTTTTCATCGTTGCACCTCCCCGTATTCTTTATAACCAGAAGCTTTTTCGATCCTGCCCTTTTTACAGGGCAACCTGCAACCGGGCCCACGGGAGAAAATCTTCCCCGACCGGGATCCCAAGCTGAACGCCCGGCCGGTTCCAGCCGTGGAAATCGGTTCCTGCCGTGGCGAAAAGTCCCATCGAATCAGCAAGCTTCAAGTATTGGTAGATCTCTTCGTACCGATGATGGCTGGAAAGACATTCCATTCCCCAAAGGCCCATTTCCTTCAATTCCCGAAGGATCGCCTTCAGGGGTTCTTCGGCCAGCCCCATCTGCCCCGGATGCGCTAGCACGGGGACTCCCCCGCTCTGCCGTATCAGCTCAATGCACTCGGCAGGTGACAGGCGTACCCGCGGGATGTAGGCAGCCGCTCCGTCGGCGAGATAGACGCGAAACGCCCCGCCCATATCCTGGACGTACCCCTTGCGGATCAGGACCCTGGCGATGTGGGGGCGCGCAACAACGTCTCCCTTGGCCTCCTCCTGGACTTCTTCAAGGGTGATGTCAAGCCCCAGTTCCCGAAGGCGCTTACAGATGGCCGCATTCCGATCCTTTCGGTGCTCCCGGAGCCTGGCAAGGCGTTTTTCCAGGGGCCCGTTGCCGGGAGTGATGTTGTAGCCCAGGATATGAAGCGTGTACGGGGCCTCCGCAGAAAGTTCTATCCCGGAAAGGCCCCGGATACCGGCATGACTGCATGCCGAAAGGAACTTTGAGACCCCTTCCGTCGTATCATGGTCGGTCAGGCTGAGCACGGAAACCTTCCTGGCCTTTGCCGCCCGTACCAGGGCTTCCGGGCTCAGCGTTCCGTCGGAGCAGGTGCTATGGGTATGCAGGTCGATCAGGATCATGGAAGGATTATACCCTCGGTTCACCAGGGTTCGAAATGAAGGAGCTCATTCCCGAGTGTCATGATGCGGATCCCCTCTTCATCCAAAAGAGCCGCGCTAGCCGGGTCACGCCCCATCGGGAGGCTAGCGGATCCGGGATTCAGGAACCTTGTTTTTCCCTCGTGCACCAGGGAGGCAACGTGAGTGTGCCCCGTGATGACGACATCGGCCTCGCAGGCAAGCCCCCGGTCCCTGATCTCCGAAAAATCTGTCCCGTGCCCCACAAGCACGAGGCGTCCGTTCCACCAGAGGAACAAAAAGGGCTCAACCATCGGCCATTTCACCATATGTTCATCCTCTTCCCCATCGCAGTTCCCCCTGGCGATCAGGACAGGCACTCCGCAGGCGTTGATCGCCTCCGCCAGGGCCCTTTTCCCACCGATATTGGACAGCGGCCGGCTCCTCCAGGGTTTCAGAACATCCCCTGCATGCACAATCAAATCCACCGGCCCCCAGGCACGGACGGCCGATTCCCAGCCTAGCAGGTCCCCGTGTGTGTCCGCGATGATTCCCAGACGACCGGCCATCACCATTTCTCTCCTCGGGCGATTCTCCGGATATCCTGCCACAGGGCAAAAGCTGCCTGCGCCGGGGAACTGCCCGTTCCCGAAAGACAAATCTCGCCCAGGTTTTCCGTCAGGATCACGGCCCCATTTGTCGGGCCGAACAGGAGCGAAAGAGGATGGGAGGGCGGCAGGACTTCAGGACCGACCGAAAGGTCGATTCCTCCCGCCGATCTCGTGATCCTGGCCAGGAGGCGGATTTTCCCCCCCGATCGGCGGGCTTCGGCAAGCACCGCCCGTGTCAGTCCCCGGATTCCTTTTACGGGGAACTCCCCGAGTGCAGGGCAGGGCGTCCCCATGAGCGCCTTCGCGACGATCATCAGCTTGGCCGCCGAGTCCCAGCCGTCGATGTCAAGGGCGGGATCGAATTCGGCCATCCCGGAACGCTGTGCGTCCATGAGAGCCTGGTCCAGGGAGGCACCCTCCATGAGGCAGTCGAGGACATAATTGCAGGTCGCGCTCAGTGTCCCCTCAAACCCCAGGATCCGGGCATCCACGATTGAACGGCGTGCATAATCGAGGAAAGGAGCGCCGACCACGACCGTTCCGAGTTTGTGGGAGGCGGCGGCCAGCAGCATATTCTGGGTGGCCAGGCCCAGATCATACAGTTTCCAGTCGCCCAATGCGGTGACCCTCCTGCCTTTATAGTATCCCGACACCTTGTTTTTCCCGCAGACGGCAAGCACCACCGGGGCGGCGGCAAAGGCGGGGCCGGCGGGATTCCTCGGGCTCAGGACCCCCTGCAGCTGCTCCTTGATCCCGGGGTCGCGGACCACAACTATTTCCCAGCATTGCGTATTTGCCCAGGACGGGGCCCATTGCGCCGCCGCCAGCACATCGTGCAGCATCTCCTCCGGGACATCCCGGGAGGTATACCGCCGTATGCTCCGGCGGCCGGTAATCAATTGCATGATGCCGTTCATCCGGCCTCCTCGTGCCTGCCTGCCTCCTGCAGGGATTAGCCGGGCAAGGCTACCATCTTCCGTCGATCGGCCCGCCGCATTCGGCGCATCCGCCGTCCCGCATGTGCAGGTCCCTGATGCTGAAGCCGAACCGGGTGATGACCCGTGCCCCGCAGGCAGGGCAGAGCGTGTCCTCGCCTCCCCTGCCGGGAATATTTCCTTCATAGACATACCGCAGCCCTTCCTCCAGGCCGATGGCCCGTGCCCGCTGCAGGGTTGCCGCCGGGGTGGGCTGCCGGTCCGTCATCCTGTAGGTCGGGCGAAAAGCAGTCACATGCCAGGGAATCGCCGGGTCGACCCCCTTGATAAAACGGGCTATTTCGCCCAGTTCCTCATCAGTGTCGTTCAGGCCGGGAATGATCAGGGTCGTCACCTCCACCCAGACCCCGAGTTCATGCATCAGGGAAACATTGTCCAGCACCGGCTGCAAACGGGCCTTGCACACCTTCTTGTAAAAATCGTCGGTGAAGGCCTTGACATCGATATTGATGGCGTCAAGCAGGGAGGCGACATCACGGGTCACTTCCGGGGTCATGTAGCCGTTGCTGACAAAAACATTTTTCAGTCCCCGTTCATGGGCCAGCACCGCGCAATCCCGGGCAAATTCATAAAAAATGGTCGGCTCCACGTAGGTATAGCTGATACTGCGGCACCCCATTCTTTCCGCCGCGGCGACAACTTCTTCGGCACTGCGCGGTTCTCCGGTCACCTGACCGCCATGGCTTTCGGGATACTGGGAAATATGATAATTCTGACAGTGGAGGCAATGAAAATTGCAGCCGACCGTGGAAATGGAATAGGACAGGCTGCCGGGCAGAAAATGAAACAGCGGTTTTTTTTCAATGGGATCCTCGTTCTCGGCCACCAGGAGCCCGTAAACGAGGGTGTACAGGACCCCGTCCCGGTTCTCCCGCACCTGGCAGATGCCGCGTTTGCCGGGCTTTATCCTGCAGCGGTGGCTGCACAGATTACACGTTACCCTGTTCTCTTCCTCAGCCTGATAAAACAACGCTTCCCGCATAACCACCTCCCCGTGTCGCGACAACCATTCCATGGACAGCCCCTTATATTTATCTATCACACCGCACCCCTTCCTTCAAGCGTCCAGGATTGTCCTCCCTCTCCCGAACTTGTAAAATTACCGAAAAGATGCTTTACTCCTGCCATGCAAAAAGGCCGGAACCGATATGTCGGACCGCCCCCCGGCGGCCGCCCTGCGCACCCCCCGAAAAAATGATCGGGGAAAACCGATGAACCGGAACGGAAAAGAGCGGGTGGGCTTTGTCTGCCTGCACTGCGGGTATGCGGCCGGCAAATGGCTGGGCAGATGCCCGGAATGCGGGGAGTGGGACAGCATGGCGGAGAGGAAGCAGCCTGGTCCGCGGCACTCCCCCGAAGACCGCGAGCCCGTGCTGCCCCTTATCCATGCCTCCCGGCCGGCCCTGTCCAGACTGGTCACCGGCATCGGCGAACTGGACCGGGTGCTGGGCGGCGGCATCGTACCGGGTTCGGTGGTGCTGGTCGGCGGCGACCCCGGGATCGGCAAATCAACCCTCATCCTGCAGCTGCTGTCCGCCCTGGCGGCGGACAACCGCCGAGTCCTGTATGTGACCGGCGAAGAATCGGCCGAACAGATCAGGATGCGGGCCGATCGTCTCGCCATCGGCCAGGAGCAGATCTTCCTGGCCACGGAAAACCGGGTCGAAGCCATCGCCGACATGGCCGGAGAGCTCAAACCCGCCCTGCTGGCGGTTGATTCGATCCAGACCATGTACACCGGCGAAATCGCTTCCGCCCCGGGCGGCGTCACCCAGGTCCGGGAGTCCGCCGCCAGGCTGCTGGCCCTGGCCAAGGGCAGCGGGCTGCCCGTCATCCTCATCGGCCATGTGACCAAGGAGGGCGCCATCGCCGGACCAAGGGTGCTGGAACACATGGTCGACACCGTGCTCTATTTTGAAGGCGATCGCGGCCAGGTCTTCCGCATCCTGCGGACGGTCAAGAACCGCTTCGGCTCCACCAACGAAATCGGCGTCTTTGAAATGAAGGAAAGCGGACTGGCCGAGGTGGAAAATCCTTCCGCCCTGTTCCTCGCCGAGCGGCCGGTGAACGTCCCCGGCTCGGTTGTCCTGCCCAGCATCGAAGGGACCCGGCCGATCCTCGTTGAGGTCCAGGCCCTGGTCAGTCCCAGCAGCCTTGGCACGGCCCGCCGAACGGCCATCGGGGCCGATCACCAGCGTCTTGCCCTGCTCACCGCGGTGCTGGAAAAAAAAATCGGCGTCAGCCTGTACGATCACGACATTTTTCTCAACATCGTCGGCGGCATCCGGATCGACGAACCGGCCCTGGACCTCGGGGTGGTGGTCGCCCTGCTGTCGAGCCTGTATGAAAAAACCGTGGCCGCGGACACAGTGGTCTGCGGGGAAATCGGCCTGGCCGGGGAAGTGCGGGCCATCGGCCAGATGGACCTGCGCCTGCGCGAAGCGGAGCGGCTCGGGTTCACCACCTTTCTCATGCCGGACTCCAACCGGAAACGGCTTGAAAAGAAAAGCGCCCCGCACATGCGGGTCATCGGCGTGCAAACGGTTCAGGAACTGGTCGAGACGATTTTTCACCCCTGATCCGCATTGCGGACATCCCGCCCCGCCTCCCCCGGACAATCTGCCCGCCGGCGGCAAACTTTATGAAAATGAAAACGCTGGGTTGCCGCCCTTGCAATGCCTCCCGCAAATACGTACAATCAAAAAAAATACAGAGAGGAGGATGGGCATGGATTTTAAGAAACTGCTTGAAGAAACCTGGCGGGTTTTCACCGGATTTCTACCGGCCCTGCTGGTCAACACCCTTGCCCTGATCGGCATATCCCTCTTCACCCTCGGCATCCTGGCCCCTGTTGCCGCCGCCGGCTACATGCAGTCGCTGCTGCTGACGGTGCGGGACCAGCGGAAGCCGGAAATCGGCGACCTGTTTTCCCAGATGCGGCTGTTCCTTCCCCTGCTCGGATTCACGGCGGCGGCGGTCATCGCCCTGATGCTGGGCTTCGCCATGCTGGTGCTGCCCGGCATTATCATGGCCCTGGCCCTGGTTTTTTTCTGCCTCTATATGCTGCCCCTGATGACCGACCGGCAGATGGGACTGATCGAGGCGGTCAAGGAAAGCAGCCGCATGGCCATGGAAGAGCCGGTGACCGAACACCTGGCCGTGGTGGCGATCTTCCTCGGCATCACCGCCATCGGCCAGTCCTTTATCCTCGGCACCCTCTTCACCCAGCCCTTTGCCACGATTTTCATCCTCCTGGTCTATGAGTGGAAAACCGGGAGCGCCGCCGGCAAACCGGTGCCGCAGGAGGAAGCCCCCGCGGCTCCACCGGAAAGGGAAAGCAGCGGGACCCCGGAGGGCACTCCATGAAAGCAGCCCGCAACCCCCGGCTTCTCATCAGGCTCTGATCATTTCCTCGGCCAGCAGCCGGTCGATATAGTCGAGGACAAAATTCCGCTGGGCCGGGGTCGCCCAGGCGGTGCAGGCGCAGCGCATGTTCTGGGAGCTGCGGACCAGAAACTCGCACCGCAGGGTCTTCTCCTCGAGAATCACCGAGAAGTAAAAGGGGCCGCACCCTTCATGCCCCATCTGCTCAGGACCGTACAGGTCGGGCGGCAACTCGAGCCAGAAAACCCCCTCGATGGGTCCCTGCTTGAGCGACCGCTTCAGGTAGCTTTCGATATTGTCCCGTTCCAGAAAGGAAATTTCATCAATCAGATACTGGCGCATACGGTTTGTTCCTTTTAATTTCAGATATCGCGGCAAGCGGGGAAGGACTGCTGCGTCCACCTCTGCTCAGGCTGCATGCCCGGCGCCGGCTTATTGTTATGAACGTTGGTGTCGGAACAAGGTATCTGGTGCTGACCGACAGTCCGCCCTGCTCCTCCGTGCCGGGCCGGATGGAAAACGGGCCGGGGTGTTACAGGTCGAGGAACGTGGCATCCCGGTTCAGAACCTCGCAGCCCGTTTCCCGGACCACCACCATGTTTTCCAGGCGGATGCCGCCCCACCCCGGCAGGTAGATCCCCGGCTCCACGGTGACAACCATGCCGGCCCGTAATTTTCCGCGGTTGCGGGAGGAAAGGCGCGGCGCTTCGTGGACGTTGATGCCCACTCCGTGACCAAGGGCATGGCCGAAAAAATCGCCGTAGCCGGCCTCCCGGATGATCCTTCGGGCGGCCAGGTCGACCTCCCGGCAGGTGATGCCGGCGCGGATCGTCTCCATGGCCGCGAGCTGGGCACGGCGGACGACCCGGTGCCTGTCGGTGTAAACCGGGTCCGGCCGGCCGGCGACAAAGGTCCGGGACATATCCGAACAGTAGCCGTCAAGAACCAGTCCCATATCGACCAGCACCAGGTCGCCCCGGTTCAGGGTCGCCGATGAAGGGACCGCGTGGGGCTTAGCCGCATTGGCGCCGAAAGCGACGATGGTCTCGAAGCTCGGCGATTCCGCACCCATCTCACGCATCGCCGCCTCCAGGGCCAGGGCGGCGGCGGTCTCGCTCATGCCGGGCTTGATGGCCGGATAGACCCGGGCAAACACCTCCTCGTTCAGACGGACGGCGGCCCGTATTTTGTCGATCTCCACCTCAGATTTGACTATTCGCAGCCGCTCCACCAGGCCTGTCTGGGGGACGAGCTCCACGCCGAGCTTCCCCGCCAGGCCGACCAGTTTTCCGGCCGTTGCATGGAGGACGTAGTGGCTTTCAAAACCGAGGCGGGCCGCCCCAAGCTCGGGCAACAGCTTGCGCAGCAGGGCCATGAGGCCGGCGGCATACTCCCTGACCGTGAATCCTGCCGCCTCCTCCTCCGCCTGCAGGGTGAAGCGGGAATCGGTCAGCAGATACGGAGTGCCCCGGGCGGGGATGAGCAGCACGCCCGAACTTTCCTGGATGTCGTGGTCGGCCGCCGTGTAGCCGCTCAGATACCGGCGGTTGGCCGGGTGGGTGACAAGGAAGACGCTGATGTTCCTGCGCTTGAGAAGCGCCTGCAGTTTCGCCAGCCGTTCCGGGTAGTGCGGGGCCGCCATGATTTACAATCCCAGCCGCTGCTTGAACTCCATTTTCAGCTGATCCAGGGCCGCGCTGTACTGCCTGCCCAGCTCCCCTTCGATCCTGCTCCACTCCTCCTGAAATTTGGGCTGCAGGGTCGGATCGATCTTGATCCCCTCGGACCGGCCCCCCGTCTGCCTGGCCAGCAGCTGCTCGTACTGCATGCGGATCTGCTCCTCAAGCTGGCCGCGGATCTGTTCCCGCTGGCGGCCATAGCCGTCGATGACCGTCTGCAATTCCCGGCAGATGGAGGCAACGTCGCCGGCGCCGCCGCTCAGATCGACGACTCCCTGCAGGGCCTTGTCAACCCGTTGCCGCTGGATCTCGTCGCGGGGGAGAAAAATATTGCGGAAAATGCTTTCCGCGGCCCCCTGACGGAGCTCCGCCTGATCCTCCCGGCTGTGGGCGTCGATCGCCGCCCGGACGTTGTCCAGCCTGCCTTCCAGAAAATCAACGGCGAGGAGCACCCCCTTTTTTTTCATTTCTTCCCGGCGCAATTCCTCCCTGGAAGCCTTGCCGATCCTGGCGGCCCGTTCCATGACCAGATCCATGGTGCTTTTGATTTCAGCCATTTGTCCCTCTCCCTGTTCAATGATAAGCAACATCAGGGACTCTACAAAAAAAGTCCCTTTCCGACAAGGACGGAAAGCGGCCGGTCAGTGCCGGCGAACAAGGCGGGCGGCGAAAAATCCGTCCAGGCCGTCCGCCGGGGTCGAGCGGAAATATCCCGCGGCGTCGACGAGTTTCCTGGCCGGGGCGGGAACGGCATCGCCGCAGTCAGTGGCGGCAAATCCGGGATTGTCCCGGATAAAACTTTCGACCACCTGTTGATTTTCCTCCTCTTCCAGGCTGCAGGTCGCATAGACCAGGATCCCTCCGGGCAGCAGCAGTGAGGCGGCCCGGCGCAGAAGGTTCAGCTGCTGTTGCTGCAATACCGGCAGATCCGCGGGCTGCCTGTTCCAGCGTATATCCGGGTGACGCCCTATGACGCCGGTGCCGGAGCAGGGCGTGTCCACCACGATCCGGTGGAACGGCGGCGGCCCGGTTGCGGCGAAATCCTCCAGCCGGCCCTGGAACAGCCTGACCCGCTCAGTCAGGCGCAGGCGCCGGATATTCTCCTCCAGCAGCCGGAAACGATGCCGGTTGGGCTCGACGGCGGCCAGTTCCGCCTGCTCCCCAATCAGCTGGGCCAACTGACAGGTTTTTCCCCCCAGCCCGGCGCAGGCATCCAGGTTCCCGGCCTGCCGGTCAAACGGAGCCAGCAGCAGGGGCACCAGCTGCGCCGCCTCGTCCTGCACATGAAACAGGCCCTCCGCGTAGCCGGGAAGCTCGGCAACAGGGCCCGAAAATGATTCGACCACCAATGCCTGCGGCGCATACGTGCCCGGCCGCACTGCGTATCCCTTCATCCGCAGCATGGCCGCAAGCCCTGCCGCCTCGGCCCGCAGGGTGTTGACCCGCAGGGTGAGCGGCGGCTCCCGGTTGTTGCGCCGGCAGATCGCCCGGGCCCTTTCCGGCCCGAACGCAGCCCGCCACCGGCTGACGAGCCACTCTGGATGATTGAGGACAGTGTCCTCCCGGGCCGCCTGCGAAAGAACGGCCCGGTTCCCGGCAACGGAGCGCAGGACCCCGTTGACGAAATTGATGAGCCAGCGGGGCTGATGCTCCTTCTTCAGGACCTGCACGGTTTCATTGACGGCGGCCGAGTCAGGCACGCGGTCGAGAAAGAGCAGCTGGTAGACCCCCACCCGGAGGGCCATGAGCGTCAGTGATTTCATCCTTGCCAGGGGAAAACTGGAATAGCTGGCGATGATCCCATCGAGGTCCTGCATCCGCCGAAGTACCCCGTTAACCAGCATCACCGCCAGATGGCGGTCATTGGCGGCCAGGGATGACCGGTAAATCAGGGACTCGATGCGGGGCTGGACGGCCCGCCTCTCCCCGTCCCAGACGGTCAGACACAAAACGGCCAGCCGCCGGGAATTCATGCCTGTTCCCATGCTTCCTCCTGTTCTCCTGTTCCTGGGACATCCGCTGTCAGCGCCGCCCCCGGATCATGCCCCGGCAGACCGGCGGTTTTTCCGCGGCGGGCGCCATCATATTGACAGCGGGCGAAGACCAATGGTACAATTTTTTTATGTTCGATAAAAGATGGACTCTCTTCATTGCGGTGACCATGATCCTGCTGGCCGGATCACCCGCTCCGTGCGCCTCGCCGCCCCCGCGGGATGCGGCCGGTCTTCGCCAGAGCGTCCTGGCCCTGGACAGTGCCTGGGACCGGGCCCGGAATGATCTCGAGCAGAAAATGCAGGCCGGCGTCCTCGGCGAAGCCGAACTCAGCGATTATGCCAGATTCATTACCTTTCTCAGCGACAGAATTCAACTGTATTGCCGCGAGCTGGCCGCCCTGGGGGGCCCTTCCGCTGTTCTCGATCTGCCCTGTCCCGACGAGGGTTCGCCGGGGATGGGGCTGCCCGCCGCCACTGCGCCGACAACCGGTGAACAGGTTGCCCGGCTGGACGATTCCTTCGCCCGGGCCCTTGGTGAGTTCGATGAAATGCTGCTCAAGGAGGAGCAGCGGATCGCCTCCCGCAGTCCGCGCCAGCGGGAAACGGGCGGAGAGGGCGGCAGCGGACGATACGGCGGCGGTTCAGCCGCCGGGGGCAGCGCGGGCACTGTGCCGGGCCGGGAGGGCGAGGGAGCCCAGGCCGGGGCGGAGGCTCAGCAGGGAAGCCGGGATGCCGGCGGTACGGCAGACGGGGACGCCGGGGGAACAACCGCTGCCGGCCGGGAGCAATCCGGCGGCTCCCGGACCGGCGGGGACGCAGGGGCAACCGGCGGCGGCGAAGGCGCCGGGAATGACCGGACGGTGAAGGCCGATGACCGGGGCGGCGCCATGCCGCCCATCCAATCGGGCTACGACGATATCGTTGCCCGCCAGCTCCGGGAAGCGGCGGAAAAGGAAACCGATCCGGAACTGAAGGAAAAACTCTGGGAAGAATACCGTCGGTACACGGAAGGCATACGCTGAGGGGAAATGGTATGGGATCGATCTGTCCTCCTGCTTTGAACCGTCCGGGGAGGCGCATTATGCAGCTCGGGTTGATAATACTGTTCCACTTCCTGGTCGCCGGCCTGCTGCAAGGCTGCGGCCCGGCCGTTCCCGGAACCCAGGTCCCGCACCGGGTGGCGCCGTTCATGGCCGGGCACGAACTGCCGGAAAGCGAACTGCTCAATGTCTCCATCGTGGTCTTCGATCCGGGCCGGCTGCCCGAGGATCCCGGCCGGCGCCGGGGACTGTCTCCGGAAATCCGCGAAGCCGAGGCCCGTTTCGTGCCGGTCCATCTCAAATACACCATGCAGCGCACCGGCTTCTGGGGAGCCGTGCGGGTGGTGCCCAACGAGGACAACGGGTCGGAAGTCCTGGTCAGGGGCAAAATTGAATATTCCGACGGGGAGAGCACGGCCCTGACGGTCGAGGCGGTCGACAGCCGCAACGTTCTCTGGTTTCGCAAGACCTATGCCCAAACAACCAAACCCGATGAGCATGTTGCCATCGAACCGGAAAAATCAGACACCTTTCAGGACCTGTTCAATACCGTCGCCAACGACCTGGCCATCCACCGCAGCCGTCTGCATCCCAGTGAAATCGAGGAAATCAGGCGGATCGCCGAGCTCCGTTTTGCCGCGGAAATGGTCCCGGACGTCTATTCCAGATACCTGGCCCCGGACAGGCAGGGCAGGTTTTCCATCACCCATCTGCCGGCGGCCGATGACCCCATGATGGAGCGGGTCAGGAGCATCCGGACCAGGGATGAAATGCTGGTTGACGCCATCAACGGCTATTACGAGACCTATTACCGCGATCTCTGGCTGCCCTACGCCAACTGGCGCAAATTCAGGACCGACGAAGTCGCGGTCATGCGGCGGCTGGAACGGGAAGCCCTCGGCCGGCAGGTTCTCGGGGTGGCGGCCATTGTCGGCGCCATCGCCCTCGGCGCCAGCGGCGACAGCGACACCCGGCTCCGTACCGGAACCCTGCAGGATGTCATGCTTGCCGGCGGCGCCTACTCTATTTACAGCGGCGTGCAGAAAAACAAGGAAACCGCCATCAACAAGGAAGTCATAGAGGAACTGGGGAACTCGTTCACTTCCGAGGCCGAGCCGCTGGTCATGGAGGTCGAGGGGGAAACCGTCCGGCTGACCGGTTCGGCGGAGCAGCAGTATGAGCGCTGGCGCACCCTGCTCAAGGAACTCTATGCCAGGGAAAGCGGTCTGACGGAATATGCCCCGCCCGCCGGCGGGGAGCAGCTTCCCCGTCAATGACCGGATGAACATCACCCAGCCGTCAGCGGACAGTTCTTCAGACAGGCCGCCGGTTGTTCTCAGGCCGCCCGGAGGTGCCCCGCCCCCCCGGCCAAACCGATTTCTCCTGCTCACCCTCTGTGTTGCCGGTTTCCTCGTTCTTCTCCTGCTGGCAGCCGCGGTAGTCTGGTATCTGCCCCGCCATCAGCCCACGGCCGCCGCCCCGGACCGGGCCGGGGCGCCCGCCCGGACCGCACAGCAAACCGCGGCCCCCTCCCTCGACCCCGGCGCCGGAGAAGCGGAGCGGCTGCTCGGGGAATGGCTCCGGCATCAGGCCCGGGCCGAGGCGGAACATATCCGCGCCTGGGGCGGGGACACCTATGGGGCAATTCTCGGCACCGCCGCGGAAGCAGACAGGCTGATGGGGCAGAAGCGGTTCACCGAGGCCCAGGACAAATACCGGCAGGCCGCCGCCGGGCTTGAGGAGCTCCTCGGCGCCCGGGGGGATCTGCTGCAGAGGGCGCTCGAACAGGGCACCCAGGCCCTGGAGCTGCTGGACGGCGAGACAGCCCGCAGCAACTTTGCCAGGGCGCTGGCCATCGATCCGGGCAACACAGCCGCGCAGCGGGGAACGCAGCGAGCCCGGAACCTGGAGCGGGTCCTCGCCCTCTATCATGAAGCCCTCCGGCATGAACAGGCCGATGACCTGGATCGGGCCGCCGTTCTACTGCGGGAGGCCCTGGACCTGGACAACGAACTGACGCCGGCGGCAGACGCGCTCGCCGATATCGAGACGCGGCTGACGGCCCGGCATTACCGGGAAGCAATGAGCATGGCCCTGGCAGCCCTGGCACGGCGCGACCCCGATGCCGCGGAAAAGGCGATTGGCGAGGCGCTCCGGCTCCGACCCGGCGACCCGGCCGGCATTGATGCCTCCGGGCGGCTCAAGGAACTCAAAAAAAGCGTGCAGCTGCAGGAGCTGCGGCGGAAAGCGGAACAGGAGGAGAAGGCGGAAAACTGGACCGCCGCCCTGGATCTCTATGCCCGCGCCCTTGAAGTCGATCCCCAGGCCGCCTTTGCCGCCGCCGGCAAAGCCCAGGCCGAACTCCGCGTCAGGCTTGACCGGTCCATCAGGGAAGTGCTTGCCGCACCGGAAAGGCTGCAGGAGGACGATCCTCTGCGGGAAGCAAGGCAGGTCCTGGCCGGTGCTGAAAGCATCACCGCCCCCGGCCCGCTTCTTTCTGCCCAGATTGCCGAACTGTCGGCGCTGGTCGACAGGGCTTCCATGAAAATCGAGGTACTTATCCGTTCGGACAACATGACCATGATCGAAATATACCATGTCGGCCGTTTCCAGCCGTTCCGGGAATTGCGCCTTGCTCTCAGGCCCGGCTCCTATACCGTTGTCGGACGGCGCCCAGGCTTCCGCGATACCCGGCAGACCCTGACCGTTACCCCCGAGCAGGCCGGCACCATGCCCCTCTTTACCGTCATCAGCAGGGAGCCGATATGAACCGGGTGGTGGAAATACATGACAGGCGGGGCAGCAGGAAGCTGTCGGAGCGGGAACTGCCGCTGGTCATCGGCGCCGGAGAAAAATCCGATATCCTGCTCCCCGCCGGCCGGGAAACCGAAGCGTATATCGGCATTGCCCGGGGACATCTTTTTTTGCAGCCGGCCGCGGATTCCTCACCTCTCTTTCATAATGACGTCCTGATCGACGAGTCGGTCTGGATCAAATCCGGCGACGTGACCAGGATCGGCGACCAGGCCCTGTCCTTTGCGATTTCAGGCGATCGGGTTGAAATCCGGCTTTCGGCAGCGGTTGCCGAATCGATCGTCCCCCCGGCCCCGCCTCCGGATCCGGCCGCCGCCCGGCCCCTGCCCCGGGTAACCGGAACAGCCTCAAACCATCCTGCCCGGAGCAGAATGCTGAGGAGCGCGGCGGCGCTCCTTGTCGTTCTGCTGCTGGCGGCCGTCTTCATGCTGGCCGCCCGGCCCCTGGTTGTTTCCATCCAGCCGGAACCCGACTCCATCTCCATTTCCCGCTTCCCGCCGGTTATCAAGATCGGCCAGCGCTATCTGGGACTCAAGGGCCGCTACACCCTGAAGGCCTCCAAACAAGGGTACGAGGATCTGGAAGAAGAGGTAGTCATCGCCGGCCGGACCACCAACGCCTATGCCTTTGCCCTGACCAGGCTCCCCGGGCGGATCGATCTGCATACCGGGCCGGTGGAAGATGCCGAGGTCTTCATCGACGGCGCCGCCGCCGGCCGGACCCCGGTGCGCCAGATCCGGTTGCCGGCAGGAGAGCGCCGCCTCCTGATCCGCAAGGACCGCTATGTCGATTTGGCAACGACGATCACGGTGGAGGGGCTGGATCGCGAGCAGCGCTTTGATTTTGCCTTGACCCCGAACTGGTCGGCAGTCTCGCTGACCACTGATCCCGAGGGGGCCACGGTACTGATCGCCGGCGAGGAAAAGGGAGTCACCCCCGTTACCGTGGAGCTCCCCTCGGGCGTCCATCAAATCGTGTACCGCAGGGACGGCTACGCGCCCCTGGCCGCCGAAATCGACGTCCCGGCCGGCGGCAGCCTTGCCCCGCCTGCCGCAGTACTCCGTCCCGCTCCCGCCCTGCTCAGCCTGGACAGTTCCCCCTCCGGGGCGACGGTGACCGTTGACGGAGCCTTCCAGGGAACGACCCCCCTGGAACTGGAACTCAGCCCCGATGAGGAGCATACCCTGACCCTGAGCAAACAGGGCCATGCCAACATCGTCCGGGCCGTGCGCCTGGCCCCGGCCGAAAACGGCAGCCTGTCGCTGACGCTGCCGCCCGAGTCCGGCACGATTTTCCTCACCACCCAACCCCCCGACGCCGAGCTGTACATCGACGGCAAGCTGCACGGTCCGGCCACCGGCCGTCTTGCCCTCCCGGCCCGCACCCATATTCTGGAATTCCGGGCCGAAGGGTACAAACCCCTCAACCGCGAAATCACCCCGGCAGCGGGATACAGCCGTCAGCTCGAAATACGGCTGGAGCCGGAGGACTCCGCCGCCGCCGGGGGACCGAAGGAACTCAGCACCGGAGACGGCCGGCCGCTTGTCCGCATGGAGCCTGCGGTCTTCGAGATGGGCGCTTCCCGCCGCGATCCCGGGCGGCGAGCCAATGAACGGCTGCGCCGGGTGCAGATCACCCGTCCCTTTTACATCGGTGTTCATGAAGTAACCAACGGTGATTTCCGCCGCTTCAAGCCCGACCATTCTTCCGGGGGAATCGGCGGTTTTTCCCTGGATCATGACAACCAGCCCGTGATCAACGTCAGCTGGGAGGATGCGGTCCGCTACCTCAACTGGCTCAGCCTCCGGGAGGGGCTGGAGCCGTTTTACGTCGAGAAAAACGGTGCCATGGTCCCGGCCGAGCCGCCGACCACGGGCTACCGCCTGCCCTTTGAGGCCGAATGGTCTTTGGCCGCCCGGCAGGCCGGCAGGAGCAAGACGTCCCGTTATCCGTGGAGCGGTACTTTCCCCCCGCCGTCGAAAAGCGGCAACTTTGCCGATGAATCGGCTCGGGGGCTGCTGCCCATCGTCATTGAGGGCTACAACGACTCTTTTCCGGTCACCGCCCCGGTGGCCAGCTTTCCCCGCGACCCGGGCGGCCTCTTTGACACGGGGGGAAACGTGTCGGAATGGTGCCATGACTATTACAGCCCCTATGCCGGCCTGTCCGAGCAGACCGAAATCGATCCCACCGGGCCCGCGTCGGGCACCCACCATGTGGTCAGGGGATCAAGCTGGCGGGACGGCTCCATCACCGAGCTCCGCCTGAGCTACCGGACCTACAGCGACCGGGGCAGGGACTTCATCGGTTTTCGCATCGCCCGGTTTGCCCCATGAAATGGACGGAACTGACCATGGCGGTCCTTGTCGCGGCCGCGGCCCTGGCCCCGGCGCCGCCGGCTGCAGACCGGGACGGCGGAGCCCGGGCAGCCGGGCAGGACGCCGTGCCCGGGGAAGAAAGGTCCGTGTCCCCTGCTCCGGAAATCCCGGAGCAGGGGAGAGCCGACCTCGAAGCCTGGCCCAGGCCGTTCGTGCCGACGGAAAAAATCAACGCGGATTCGGCGGTTTCCTTTCCGGCCGATATATGACGGAGGACAGCGCATGCCCAGACAGCTCCCCTATGAACTGCTATTCCAGGTCTTCGCCCTGCTCATCGCCTTCATCCTCGTGCACGGTGCCTATGTCACCGTTATCCGCCCCCAGGCCGATATTTTCCTGACCGCCGAGCAGGCGGCCCTGGCCGATGATCCGCACCATGTTCCGCAGCGGAATTTTTATGTGGTCGTCAAGGATTACGAACAGGAAGCCTGCTTTATCCTGATGTTCTGGGCCGCGGCCATTCTCGGGTTCAAGGGAGCCGCCGCCTGGCGGCAGCGCGGGCTGCTGGATCAGGACCTTCTCCAGCTGCCGCCCGACCTGCCCATCGGACCGGAGGACACCCGGGAGTTGAGCCGGCGGATCGATGAGCTCGGGCCGGGCCGCAGGAATTTCATCCTCCCCCGCGCCCTGCACACGGCGATCCGGCGTTTCGCCGCCACCCGCAATGTCCAGGATGCGGCCACCGCCGTCCGCGAGGTCTGCGAGGCCGAAGACGACCGCCTCGAATCGGAGCTCTCCATCATCCGCTACATTGCCTGGGCCATCCCCTCCATCGGCTTCATCGGCACGGTCAGGGGGATCGGCGCCGCCCTTTCCCTGGCCAACCGGGCCGTGGAAGGCGACATCACCGGCGTGACCCAGAACCTGGGTGTGGCGTTCAACTCGACGTTCATCGCCCTGGTCATCTCCATTGTCCTGATGTTTTTCATCCACCAGCTGCAATTGATGCAGGAACGGCTCGTTCTTGACGCCCGCTCCTGGTGCGACGCCAACCTGATCAGCCGGCTCCGGGTCCGTCCCCTTCCCTGAAAAGAACCCCCATGCGCCGCCGCACCGCCATTACTCCCTTCAACCTCTCTTTCCTCGACATCATGTTCTGCGGTTTCGGGGCCGTGGTGCTGCTTGTTCTGATTATCAACGCCAATACGGTCAGCCTCCGCAGGGAGAAGCACCAGGACCGGCGGGCCGAAGTCATGCGCCTCGAACTCGAAGTCAGGGCGGGCACGGAACACCTGGCAACCCTGAAAAACAGCCTGGAGCAAACCGATCGGGAAGTGAACCGGGCGCGCGGCCGGGCCGCGGAAGTGGAGGCGGCGATCACCGCGGCCGCGGAAGAACTGGCTGACCTGCGGCGGCAGACCCTGGCCGCCAGGGACCATGTCAACATCCTTCAGGCGGACCTGAAAAGCCTGGACACCGAACACCGGAGGCTTGGGGCCGAACAGGCGGCCGACCTCGACAGGGGCCGGAAGGTCCGCCGGTACGAGGGGGAAGGCAACCGCCAGTACCTCACCGGGCTGAAGCTGGGGGGCCGGCGGGTCCTGCTGCTGGTCGACGCCTCCGCCTCGATGCTGGATGAAACCATTGTCAACGTCATCCGCCGCCGCAACCTGGATGACGTTTCCAAAAGGCGGGCCCCCAAATGGCGCCGGGCCGTGCAGACGGCGGAATGGCTGATCGCCAACCTGCCCCCCGAATCTTCTCTCCAGACCTATGCCTTCAGCACCGGGGTCGTTCCCCTGGCCGCCGACCGGGCGGGAACCTGGGTCCCGGTCACCGATGCCGCGGCGGTGGGCGGGATGATCGCCGCCCTCAGGGCGACCGCCCCGGCCGGCGGCACCAGCCTGGAAAACGGCCTCGCCCTGATCCGGGACCTCAACCCCCCCCCGGACAACGTGCTGCTCATCACCGACGGTCTGCCGACCCAGGGTGCCAGACAAACCTCGAACACCACCGTTTCCGGAGAAAAGCGGCTTCAGCTTTTTGAACAGGCGGTCAAAACCCTGCCCCGGGGCATCCCCGTGAATACCATCCTCTTTCCCATGGAAGGGGACCCGATGGCCGCCGTCCTCTTCTGGCGGCTGGCGGTGGAGACCAACGGCTCCTTTCTTACTCCGACCAGGGACTGGCCATGAAAAAACGACGGCGGGAAATACAGGTCTTCAGCCTCTCTTTCCTCGACGTCGTCTCCTGCGGCTTCGGGGCGATCATCCTGCTGCTGGTCATCTCCAAATTCGCCGAGCCGCTGGTCGTGGAAAAAATGAGCCGCGACCTCTCGGGCCTGGCGGCTGCCATGGAACGCCAGCTCCATGAAATACGGGGGGAGACGCAGATCCTGAACCGTGAGTTGAAGGCCCGGCAGGAGCAGCTTGCCGGAGAGGAGGAACATATCGCCCGGCTGCAGGGAGACCTTTCAAGCCTGCGCGGCGAATTCCGGGCGGCCCGGACGGAACTCGAGGCCCAGACCACCATCGAACGGCAGTTGGAAACAGCCCGGCAGTCACTCACCGAGGAGATGAAGCGGCTGCAGGAGCAGACCGTTTACCGGGCGCCGGAGACCGACAGCGTCATCGGGGGAGTGCCGGTGGACAGCGAATACATCATTTTCATCATCGACACCTCCGGCTCCATGCAGCGTTTTGCCTGGCCGCTGGTGCGGCGCAAGATGGCGGAGATTCTCGAAATCTATCCGCGGGTGCAGGGGCTGCAGGTCATGAACGACATGGGCGACTACATGTTTTCCCAGTATGCCGGCCGCTGGATCCCGGACAGCCCGGCCCGCCGCCGCTCAATCCTGCAGCGGCTGGCCTCCTGGGCTCCCTTTTCCAATTCCAGCCCGGTGGAGGGGGTAACCAGTGCCATCCGCAGGTTCTATTCCCCGGACCATAACATCAGCCTCTATGTTCTGGGAGATGATTTTTCCCGCGGCTCCATCCAGGAGGTCCTCGATGAAGTGAGCCGGTACAACCGGTCGCAGGAGGACGGACGACGGCGGGTGCGCATCCATGCCGTCGGCTTTCCGGTCCTCTTCAACCAGCCGGCAGCAGGCATGAACGTCGCCCGCTTTGCCGCGCTCATGCGCCGTCTGGCCGAAGAAAACAACGGCAGCTTCGTCGGCCTCAACAGTCTGCGGTAGAACCGCGGCCGTCCCGTCCGGACCCGTCGCGGTTCCGGTTCCCTCTCCCCCGGAAAAGGTCAGGCCAGGTAATAGTACCTGAGCCAGACATAGATCATGGAAATGAACACGGTCAGCAGCATGATCGGCAGGCCGTAGGCGACAAACCGCATAAAGCTGATCCGTTTCCCCGCCCGTTCCGCCATGCCGACGACGATGACGTTGGCGGAGGCGCCGATGGGCGAGCCATTGCCGCCGAGACAGGCGCCAAGGGCCAGCGACCACCACAGGGGCATCAGGTCCGGATGCTGCAGCAGGGCCAGTCCTGTCTCCTCCGGCCAGAGCTGGCCGGCCATGTCGATGATCAGTGGATTCATGGTGGCCACGTACGGAATGTTGTCGATGATGGCCGAGGCGATGGCTGAGAACCACAGCAGCAGCATGCTCGTCCCCAGCAGGTTGCCCTGGGTGATCGCCAGCATCTCCAGCGACATCCATTTGATGAGCCCCACCTTGACCACTCCGCCGATGATGATGAACAGGCCGATGAAAAAGAACAGGGTCGGCCATTCGATTTCGGCCAGGATATGGTGGGGTTCCTTGGTCTTTGACAGCAGCAGCAGGAGTCCCGCGCCGAACAGGGCGACAGTCGCCGGTTCGTAATGCAGGGCCCCGTGAAAGACAAAGCCAAGGAGCACCAGGCCGAGCACGAACAGGGACTTTTTCAGCATCAGCGGATCGGTGATCGCTGCCTTCTCGTCCATGGCCATGACCCGCTGCCTGAGTTCCATGGTTGACTTCAGCCGCCGGCCGAAAACGACCTTGATCACCCCGATCAGGACAACCATCAGCACGATCACCACCGGAGACAGATGGTAGATGAAGTCCATGAAGGTGAGCTTGGCCTTGGAGGCGATCATGATATTGGGCGGATCGCCGATGAGGGTGGCGGTGCCGCCGACATTGGAAGCCACCGCCTCGATGATCAGGTAGGGGACGGGGTCGACATCGAGGGCGTCGGCGATGAACAGGGTGACCGGGGCCAGCAGCAGCACGGTGGTGACGTTGTCGAGTAAGGCGCTGAGCACGCCGGTCACCACGGCAAAGATCATCATGATCCTGAGCGGCTCGCCCTTGCCCATTTTCGCGCTCTTGATGGCGATGTACTCGAAGAAGCCCGTGGGCCGGATCAGGTTGATGATGGTCATCATGCCGATCAGCAGAAAAATGACGTTCCAGTCCACCCCGAACTCTTCGGCGTGAAATGCCTCGTGCTGGTCAAGAATATGCAGAATCAGCATGAGGGCCGCGCCGCAGATCGCCACCACCGTTTTGTGGATTTTTTCAGAAACGATCAGCACATAGGCAACGATGAAAATCAGGGTGGCGGTCCAGAAGGCCGGATTTACATCAAAATGAGGGGAGGAGGCGATGTCGGGACTCATAGCTTGCACTCCTCCTGATCGAGAAATATCTGGGAAATGACATTGAAAATGTCCCGGATATAGACAATGCCGACCACCTTGTTATCTTTGCCGATTACC
>JALHJD010000310.1 GCA_022837185.1 Desulfobacteraceae bacterium | reverse complement strand
CTATGGAGACTTTGGCGATGTTCTCGGAGCCGGTGACCGATTCGGCCTTGATTTCCTCCGCCACTTTCTGCAGAAGCTTGATGGCCCGGTCATAATCGCTGCGCAGAACGGTAAAGGTGAGGTCGGTCAGGGAACCGGCCCTGGTGTTCTGAATGATCATGTCGACCACGATCCCGGCATCGGAAATGGGGAGAAAGATCTTGGCCGCGACCCCGGGCTGGTCCGGGACCTTGTTGATGGTGATTCGTGCTTCGTTCTTGCTGTAGGTTACGCCGGAAACCAGCATGGATTCCATAATCTTATCCTCCTCGACCACCCATGTCCCTTCATTTTCCGTAAATGTTGAGCGCACATGGACGGGAACCTTGAATCTTTTTGCCAGTCCCACCGAGCGGATGTCCAGAACTTTCGCCCCCAGGCTTGCCAGTTCAAGCATCTCGTCATACGATATGCGGTCGATTTTGCGCGCCGCCTTACAGATGTTGGGATCCGTCGTATAGACCCCTTCCACGTCGGTGAAGATTTCACAGGCGTCCGCTTTGAGCGCTGCGGCCAGGGCGACCGCCGTGGTGTCCGATCCCCCCCGGCCCAGGGTGGTGATGTTCCCCTCTTCGGTAACCCCCTGGAAACCGGCGATGGTGACGATCCGCCCTTCGTCCAGGTGGCGTTGGATGAGGGCGGTGTCGATATTCCTGATCCTGGCCTTGGTATGCAGGTTGGACGTGCGGATCCTGACCTGGTCGCCGAGCAGGGAGACGGCATCAAAACCGGCTTCCTTGACTGCCATGGCGAAAAGGGCGATGGTGACCTGCTCGCCGGTGGACAGGAGCATGTCCAGTTCGCGCAGGTCGGGAATTTTCTGCATGTTTTTTGCCAGGCCGATCAGCCGGTCCGTTTCGCCGGACATGGCGGAGAGGACGACAACCATTTTGTGCCCCTGCCGGTGCTGCTTCAACACCCGCTCGGCCACGGCCTTGATTTTTTCCGTGCTCCCCACGGACGTGCCGCCGAATTTTTGTACGATAAGCGCCATAAGTCAATATGCAGGAAAGTAAATTTTTGTCAACATGACGAATTTTTTACTGTAAATCGATTTTTTAAATTTGCAACTGCATTTGTTCCTCTGGTACATAGTGCCCATCCGTTATTTGTTCATTGTCTCGTCGGCCCTCCGGCAGTCGGATCGGTTGAAGAGCAGAACAAAGAACACGAATCAGTAGAAAAAAAACCCTGACCGGGCGGTCCTGCGGACCGCTCTGCGCCTCCGCCCCCGGGGTGCCCCCTGAAACCGGCAATATGGAAGAACATTCCCTCCACATCGTCCTGGTTGAGCCGGAAATCCCCCCGAATACCGGCTCCATCGCCCGTCTCTGCGGAGCTACCGACACCGTGCTTGACCTAATTCATCCGCTGGGCTTCAGCACCAACGACAAGCACCTGAAACGGGCCGGGCTCGATTACTGGCCGTACGTAACCATACGCAACTGGGACAGCCTGGAAAGCTATCTTGCCGCCACCGATGAGCGGGATATTTTCTTTTTCACCACCAAGGTGGAAAAGCCTCATTACCAGGCCAGGTTCCATCCGGGCAGCCATCTCATTTTCGGCAAGGAAACCAGGGGATTGCCGGAAGAAATCATTGCGCTCTATGCCGACCGCTGTTATACTATTCCGATGGCCAATGACCGCATCCGCAGTCTCAATCTGGCAATGTGTGCCGGAATCGTCCTTTATGAAGCCCTGCGCCAGATATCACCGCAGAACCCATTGGACCTGCCCTGCTGATCATCCGGCGAAAACCCGTCAACAAATTTTTACGAGGGAGAGGAGTAGATGCCTGAACGAATCTTTAATTTCAGCCCCGGTCCCGCGGTTCTGCCCTACGAAGTGCTGCGGCAGGCCGCCGCAGATATCGTCAATTTCAGGGACAAGGGCATAGGGCTCATTGAGATGAGTCACCGCAGCAAGGAATTCATGGGTGTTGCCGAGGAAACCGAAGCCCTTATCCGGGAAAACCTTGGCGTGCCCGCCGGATACAGGATTCTTTTCCTGCAGGGCGGCGCCTCCAGTCAATTTTTCATGATCCCGATGAATTTCCTGGGGGCCGGGAAAAAGGCGACCTACCTGAATACCGGGGTGTGGTCGAAAAAGGCGATCAAGGAAGCCAGGCTTTTCGGCGAGATCGATGTCGCCTTTTCCAGCGAGGAGACAAATTTCAACAGGGTTCCCCGGGATGATGAATATACCGTCGATCCGGCCAACGAATACCTGTACTTCGTGTCCAACAACACCATTTACGGAACCCAGTTCCAGTCTTTTCCCCGAACCGGGCCGATGCTTGTCTCCGACATGTCCTCCGACATCCTTTCCCGGCCGGTGGATGTCGGCCAATTCGGCATAATCTTCGCCGGCGCCCAGAAAAACATGGGTCCCGCCGGCGTGACCATCGTCATCATCCGTGAAGACATCCTGGACCGATCCCCGGACAACATCCCCACCATGCTCCGGTACAAGACCCATGCCGATAACGGCTCGATGTTCAACACCCCGCCCTGCTTTGCTGTCTACTGCGTCGGTCTGGTCATGAAATGGCTCAAGGAGTCCGGGGGGGTCGAGGCCATCGAAAAGGTCAACAACGAGAAGGCCGCCCTCCTCTATTCCGCCATCGACTCCACCGGTTTTTACAGGGGGCATGCCGAACCGGCCTCCCGTTCAAGGATGAACGTCTCCTTCAACCTGCCGACCCCGGAGCTCGAGGCCAGATTCATCGCCGA
>JALHJD010000309.1 GCA_022837185.1 Desulfobacteraceae bacterium | reverse complement strand
CAGCGGCTGGCAATAAATACAAGTGCGAACGCAAAAACCGCTTTGGCGATCGCCAGTCCCAAGTCTCCCGCGAACATATCGGCACCGCCGGACGTGGCCAGCACAGGAATGACAACCAGGAAAGGAACGGCGGTAACATCCTGAAAAACGGACATGGCAAGTCCGATGCGGCCGTGGTGGCTGTTGTCCTCGCCCTGCTCAATCAATTGTCTGCCGATGATGGTTGTCGAAGATTGAGCAAAGACGGCTCCGATCACGAACGCCGCAGCGGCAGGCAGTCCCGACAGCCACAGAGCGAAGGCAACAACGGCTGTGGTGAAGACAACCTGACCGGTGCCAAGCCCAAGAACCTGGTGCCGCATCGCATGCAATTGAGGCAGGGAGAAATTGAGACCGATGGTAAACAACAGGAAGACCACGCCAAACTCGGCGAGTGTTTGAAACTCCGGGACATAGACCGCCGGTCCTATCGTGTGCGGGCCGAGAATCACCCCGACCAGTAAATACCCCAGGCTGGTCGGTACATGCAGGCGCTGAAACGTAACCACCACTGCTACCGAAGCGCCCAGCAGAAGGAGTATCTGTCCAAGATGCTCCATCATGCCGCATGCCCTTGCAATGGAGACAACCCCCCTGTGAGGGGGTAGAGATAAACTGGCATTTTCGAACCTTGTTACGGGGTATGAAAGGATTCCTTACTCAAGCCTGACAAGCCCGGTGAATCACATATCCGGAACGGTACCAGGCGGAACATAATTGTAAAAGTATATTCTGTTTCGTCCCTTTGGGCAAACCCGGGATTGAATTCCGCTCTTTGTTCAGGTCCGGGATGAAACACACAGGTGCCTCCCGTTCAGCACATTGCCCGCCGCACCGCCAACTGACCGAAGCTGAGCAACGCGGCGATATAACAGGGGCTGCCGTTTCCCAATCGAACATGTTTCCGGTGCGCGGGTCTGTGAGCAAGCCGGCCTGTATTTGATTTTTTTTCATAGCAAGATATAGTTATGAATAATACCAGGCAACGATGGCAGCGGCATTCTTTTCAGCCGAAGCGTTGATTTCCGTGAACAGGCCGGACTTTTTTCATTCCCATCGAACCGGGAAGGAGCGCATTCCCGTCTTCCTGAGAAAGGGAAAAGGCAGGGGCTGTGCCGAGGGCCATATTCGAGGACGGGCATCGATTAATCGGAAAGGACATCCTTCCTGCCTGTCAGAGGAGCGGACAAAAGAGTCCAGATATCTGGAACGGAGCCTTGCCTCTCCGGGCGGGCTGAAGAGGCGGCGGGGGAAATTGATCTGCCCTGCAAACAGGTCAAAGTGTTTAATAAAGAACAGGATAAAAGATGACAGCACCGCTGACCATTCTGGTTGCCAGCGACCTTTCGAAAAAATCAGCTCTGGCCATGAAAAGGGCTGCCGCCTTGGCGGATGAGCTTGGTGCGCGTCTGGAACTGCTGCATGTGGTGGAGGAAACACTGCTGGATTACCTTTTGCCGCAAAAGCAGACTGATCATTCAATCTCCGAGCTGATCGAGCGGGCCTCTACAGAGCTGCAAAATCAGGCGGAAAGGGAAATACCCGAAAATGTTGCCTACCAGTGCCGCATCGAGACAGGCAAAGCATTTCTCACCATCATCCGCACCGCCCGCCAGATGGAGGCCGACCTTATAGTGGTTGCCGCGCGCGGCAGGCATTCCCTGCGGAACCTTCTTATCGGCACGACGACGGAAAGAATCGTCCGGAATGGCGGACTTCCCGTGCTGGTGGTGAAAAAAGCTCCACGAACTTCGTATCGGCGGGTCCTGGTGCCCACCGACTTTTCAGCCGGGGCCGGGCACGCCCTGTCGACAGTCCTGCAGCTTGCCCCCGACGCGCAAATCGACCTGCTGCATGTCTATACGCTTTGGGGCGAAGGGTACCTGGCCTCCTCCCCGATCGCGGATGCCGACCAGTTGCGCTATGAAAGGGAGATGCGGAGCAGGGCCTCTTCTTCCATGGCGGCCTGGCTGGACGGCATGCAGCTCGGCGATCGAAGGATCAGGCAGCACATTCGGCGTGGGCGGCCGGGAGCCCTTATTCCGAAAATCGCAAAGGAAATGGCCGTTGATCTTGTGGCTATGGGCACTACCGGTCGTTCAGGGCTTTCCTACATTCTGCTGGGCAGTGTGGCTGAACACGCCTTATGGCAGGTTCCATGCGATCTGCTGGTGGCGCGGCCGGGCGGATTCCGCTTTGAACTTCCCTGAGCGCCGGGCTGGGAACAACGCCGGGCGGGGTGCCCTTTCGCGGATGCCGCAGGCATGCTATTGCCTGTTTCCACCTCCATGTTGTGCAAAACGCTGCTTGATGATTGCCATCAGGTCGATTATCTCCGCTCCTTCGGCTTCGGAGGCCGGAGGCTTTTCCACCACATCCTCGCCCGCCTTGAGCTTGCGGTCGACCAGTTGGAGAAGCAGGAGGCTGCGGCGGTCGTGGAGCAGCTCCCGGTCAAACTCCCTGCCTTGAAGTTTCTTCATGGCCTGCCGCATCTGCTTCACCCTGGGAGCGGGAGCCTTTTCCGGAGACGGCAGCCCGATATCCTCCGGGGAACGGATTTCATCGGCAAAACGCAGGGTCTCGGCCCGCAGAATGCCTTTTTCCGCGAGAATCGCCACCAGGTGTTCCCTCTCCCGCATGACAAAGGTGGCGACCCCTGCCTTGCCGCTGTTCTCCATGATCCGGGCCAGCAGGCGGTACGGCTTGCTCACCGAGCCCGCCGGCAGAAGGTAATAGGCATGCTCAAAATAGACGG
>JALHJD010000308.1 GCA_022837185.1 Desulfobacteraceae bacterium | reverse complement strand
CATGCATGCGGGTCTTGCACGCCCTGTTCATCGCGCTGAGGAGGGCCTTGATGGAGGCGATAATGATGTCGGTATCCACCCCGGCGCCCCAGAAATCCTTCTCCTCTGCATCGGTTATCATGATATAGCTGACCGCCTTGGCCGATGAACCCCTGTTCAGGGCATGTTCATGATAGGCCTGGAGGGTGAAGGTCAAACCCAGCCCATCCCGCAGCGCTTCGCAGAAGGCGTCCAGCGGGCCGTTGCCGGAGGCGCGCACCCGTTCCTCCACTCCGTGCACATCCACCACAGCCTCCACCTCGGCCGACGACATGTCCACCTGATCGTCAAGGTGCCGCTTGACGACATTGAATCCCTTCAGCTTGTAACAGGGTTCGGCGCGCAGGTACTCCTTTTCGAAGGTCTGGTAGACAACGGCGGCCGGCAGTTCCCCCCCGGATTGGTCCACAATCTTCTGGATTATCGCCCCGAATTCCGGGTGCATCTCCTTGGGCAGCTTGAACCCGAACTCCCTGTCCATGATATACGCAATGCCGCCCTTGCCGGACTGGCTGTTGATCCGGATAATGGATTCATAGGTTCGCCCCACGTCCTTGGGATCGATGGGGAGGTAGGGAACGGCCCACAGTCCTTCGGCATCCAGTTCGGTGGCTGCCATCCCCTTGTTGATCGCGTCCTGATGCGACCCGGAAAAGGCCGTGTAGACCAGTTCTCCGGCATAGGGATGACGGGGATGGACAGGCAGCCTGGTGCACCGTTCATACACATCCACCACCTTGTTGATATCGGAAAAATCGAGCCCGGGATCCACTCCCTGGCTGAACATGTTCAAGGCCAGGGTGACGATATCGACGTTGCCCGTCCGTTCCCCGTTGCCGAAGAGCGTGCCTTCCACCCGGTCGGCGCCGGCCATCAGGGCCAGTTCCGTCGCGGCCACCGCGGAGCCGCGGTCGTTGTGGGCATGCAGGCTTATGAGGGCATGGTCGCGGTTCCTCATGTTGCGGATGAAATACTCGATCTGGTCCGCGTACACATTCGGGGTGGCCATTTCAACCGTGGCCGGCAGGTTGATGATGACCCGCCGCTCCCGGTCGGGCTCAAACACGTCCATGATGGCATCGCATATCTCCAGGGCGAAATCCGGTTCCGTGCCGGTAAAGCTTTCCGGAGAATATTCGTACCCGATTTCGGTTTCGGTCTTCGCCGCCTCCTCCCGTACCAGGCGGGCCCCCCGGACGCCGAGGTCGATGATTTCCCGGCGGCCCATTTTGAAGACCACGTTCCGCTGCAAGGTGGAGGTGGAGTTGTACAGATGAACAATGGCCTTCCTGGCCCCTCGCAGGGCCTCGAAGGTCTTTCTGATCAGATGGTCCCTGGACTGGGTCAGCACCTGGATGACCACGTCATCGGGAATCAGATTTTTTTCGATCAGCCGGCGGGTGAAGTCATACTCGACCTGGGATGCGGACGGAAAACCGACTTCAATCTGTTTGAAGCCTATTTCGACCAGGAGGTTGAACATCGCCAGTTTCTCTTCCATGCTCATGGGCTGAATGAGAGCCTGGTTGCCGTCGCGCAGGTCGACGCTGCACCACACCGGTGCGTGGGTGATGGTTGCGTTCGGCCAGGTTCGATCAGGCAGATCCACCGACGGATACGGTCTGTACTTGGCAATCTTGTCTCGCATCATGTTTTCTCTCCGTAATCGGTAAAAAAAAAGCCACGGTTCAGCATCGAACCGTGGCTTGAAATGGAAATTCGTTCTCCCTTAATGAATCAGAACACACCTCCCCCATTTGCCACAGTTCCTCCGGGCAGTCCGAGTAGTATCAGAAGGGTCAGGGTAGTAACGTGTGTCATTGTTCTTTTCTTCTTCATGATCCAGGGTATATATCTCAATAGAATTGTTCTTTCCCTGTTTGTCAAGCATGAAATAGTGCGCGGCGGCGGAAGGGCGGTAAAAAAGATTGACATCCGCCCGCCGCAACGATAAGAAATAGTTCTTTTGCCTTTGATAATCATTTTACCGGAAAAAAGCAATGGCCATCGTCAACCTGAGATACATGGGGATCAACCAGCGCGGCACCATTGTCGCCGTCAAGGTCAGCGGTGAACTGGGCCGCCGCATACGGGAGATGGGCCTGGTCCCCGGAACGGAAATCACCGTCAAACAAAGGGCGCCCCTCAATGATCCGGTCGCTCTGCGGGTCATGGGGGGCACGTTGACCCTGCGGAACAACGAGGCCGATTATATTGAGGTGGAAACCGAACCAGTCAACAAATAGCATTGGAGTTCCAACTCCTTCACCCTTTCCTCTCCACGATATTTTCTTCAGCGGGGATGCTTCCCTTGCGCCGCGGCCATCCCCATCGGGAATACGGCAGGGGAAACCGAGCCGAAACCCCTTTTTTTTCCGACGCGTATGGAATAAAGTAGTATTGAGAAACAGGCAGCCGGCCGGGCGTATTCCCTTTGCAGACCGGACCGGCCACTGCTTGGATCAATGTTTCACTATGGGATTTCACGTTATGTTTCTCCCTTTCCGCCTGTCCGTTCTCCTGTTTCTCCTTCTCTTTTCCGGCGCCGCCGGCGCCCAGGTCCACGACCCTGTCCAGCTTGCTCTCATGGACCTGCTGGAGAACCGGTCCCTTCCCTCCAATGGGGAGGCGGATCTCCGCGTCGGGGAATATACCGTTGATCAATGGCTGGTCGAACTCTATGCCCAACGGGACATGCACCCCCTCTGGGTCGATGAAAACGGCCCTGGATCGAGGGCTTTCACCATCGCCTCGACGA
>JALHJD010000019.1 GCA_022837185.1 Desulfobacteraceae bacterium | reverse complement strand
CGAGTGCGGATGGAAGCGTGACGTGAACGGGTTTTGCGGGGAAAAGTGGTCCGCCACGTCGGACACTGCTTGACAAGCCTTCTCATGGAAGGACAGATGACAGAAAAAATTTGCAGCTCAGCTGCCGGTTTGTATCCGGATGTGCCGGGGAAGTCGGCGGTTGAGAGTCGTCTCGGGTGCGGCCGGGGTGAACCTGAGAACCCCAATGTAATATGTTGGAATTGTTGGGATTCATGAGGCTCGCCGCAACCTGCTTCTCCACAGGAAAAAGGATATTACAACTCCCTTCTCCCGGAGGAGAAGGTGCCCCGGAGGGGCGGATGAGGGGGTTTTGCCAAGGGATCTTTTAGCGTGCGGTAATTTCTGCATTCCATCTGCTTGAGCTATCGTCATGTTCTTCATACATTACCGGTTATCCCATTCGAATATCCTGACAGGGCGCTTTCGGGCCCTGATCATCCTGGTTCTTGTGTTTTCCATCCAGCAGACCGCCGGCTGCTCCCCGGCGGGGAGGAGCGCCGCAATCATCCCCGGAACTCCCGAACCTGAGAAATTCGCCGTCCGCGGAACGGCGATCGTCGATCGCAGCCGCGGCGGAAGTCCGGTGTTCTTCCGCGGCATCGGCTATTCACCCTATCTGCCCGGCGAAACGCCGCTGTTCGGGGCCAGCCCGGGCGACGACAACCGCTACGGGGAACACTTCGAGCGCGTTGCCGAGCTTGGGGTCAATTACCTGCATGTCTTTCCGCTCTTCATGCCGCCCGGGTTCTTCAGGGAGCTTGACCGGTCGAACCTGGTCTACGGCCAGGATATCTGGGTCTGGGGGTATGCCGAAGATTTTCTCGATCCCGTCTTTCAGGGGGAAACCCTCGCTCGGATCCGGGAGGTTATCGATCATACCTATGCGGTGGGCCGGCCGGACCGCCTGGTGCTCTTTTCCATCGGTGATGAACTGCAGGCGGAGGCGGTGACCAGGACCGATGCCCGCCATCCGGAGGTGCGCGGCTTCACCGGCCGCCATGTGAAGGTGGCCGGCCGCACCCCCACCGAGGTCGCCCTGGCCCGCCTCATCGATGGGGCCATGGACTACGAGTTGACCCGCTATGGCCGGCGGCACCTCTACTGCCACACCAGCTGGACCCACATCGGTCCCCTGGCCGACCGCCCGGATCTGGAGGTCGCCAGGGAGAATGTGCTGGTCCCGGACCTGGGTGATCTCCTCTGCCTCAACGTTTACACCTACGCCCGGGGCGTCAGGACCTCGCCGCCCGGCTCCGTGACCGGCACCGCCTATCAGGGCTATCTGGAAGAGTTGGCTGCAGCGGTGGACAAACCGGTCCTCATCACCCAGGCCGGTCTCTCCACTTCGCCCATTGCTCCCAAGCCGTGGGTGCCGGGGTTCGGCGGCCACCGGGTGGAAGATGTCCCGGCCGTTCTCCGGGCGGTCTGGCAGGATGTGCGCACCGCAGCGGGGAGGGAAAAATTCGCCGGCCTGGTCTTTTTCGAACTGCATGACGAGTGGTGGAAAAGCGGCGAGTATCCCGCCGACTCGAGCCGCCATGAAGCCGATGATCCGGAGGAATGGTTCGGCCTCTATGAGGTGGGTGACGGCAATCGGCTGATCCCCAAGGGGAAGATTGCCGAAACAGTGCGCACCCTGTTCGCCGAGCCCTGAACAGTGCTTTCCCAGGCCTTCGGTTAATGGGATGCGGTTGGCCTGGGCCGTTCCCCGGGCCGGAGCTTTCCGCGTCAGACAAGGCCTGTCAGAGGATCCCCCCGAATGAAGGCGCGGCGGCCTTATGGTTTTTGCCGCCGGCGGAACAGCTGGGGATTGCTGTCAATGAACGCGCGTATCCAGCGCTCCAGGAAAGACGTGTTGCCGGAGGTTTTCAGATACCCGTAGCCGAGCACGGATATGATCAGGGCGCCCAGAGTGTCGACGATGAGATCAAACATGGTGTCGGTCAGGCCGGAAGGATCTCCCAGCATCTCCTTTTGCATGGTGGTCCCGAGGAAATGATCCGCGCCGAACTCGAAAATCTCCCATATGGCCCCCATCCCCACGGCGAACAGGAAGGCGAAGAAGGCGACGAAGCCGGGTTTCATATGGATGTCGATTTCCTTCATTTCGTTGAGCACGTGCACCAGCAGAAACCCGACGATTCCCAGCAGGAATCCGGAGGCGGTATGCAGGGCGATGTCCCACCACCAGAAGCGGGCATAATAGCCGCGGACCTCGCCGAGAAACAGAGAGGCGAAAATGAAGCCGATGGCCAGCAGTTCGAATTCGGGGGGAATGAAGACATGGAGTCCCTTTTTGAGAAACAGGGGGACCATGGTAATCACCATGATGCCGACGGTGACCACCGCGTTGAGCCATTGCTGTTCCCAGACCGCGGCTACGGCCCCGGCGAACAGAATTGCCTGCAGGACGATGGTTATGCGTCGGTGGGTGGTCTGTTCCATAGAGATGCCGGAGGCTGTTGTTGTCTGTATGTGGAGGTGTTCGTTGTCGGGCCAAGGCGGCAGGATGAGAACGAACCCCGCGCTCTGGTCTTTTTACCCTTGTTTTCCGTTTTATGCATGGAGAAACATGTTTCGGGGGTAAATCGGACAGTTGTCTCCGGACCTTCTTCCGCGGATGGGGGTATCGCCAACCCGCCCCTGCCGGGCTGGTGCTGCAACTTGTTGCCCAAAAAGCCGGAATCGCTTAACATGACAGAGTTTATGCGCATCCTGCGCCCGTGCGGAGAGAGTCTGTCTCCCGGCATATCAACCGAACCGGCTCGGGGGAGGTGAAATTATGAACTGGTACCAGCTTGGCGTGCAGGAGACCCTGAAGGGTCTCGGCGCGTCGGAAAACGGCCTGACCGCCGAAAAGGCAAAACAACGGGCCGCGGAATACGGTCCGAACCGGCTCGCTGATGAGGAACGGATCAGCAGGCTGAAGATACTGCTGCATCAGTTTACCAGTCCCCTCATCTATATTCTGCTCATCGCCGGCATTGTCACCCTGGTCCTGCAGGAATACATTGATTCGGGCGTCATCTTTACCGTGGTGATTGTCAATGCGCTCATCGGCTTCGTCCAGGAATACAAGGCGGAAGAAAGCGTCCGGGCCCTCAAGCGGATGGTCGTGCCCAAGGCCAGGGTAATCCGGGACGGCAGGGAAAAGGAGGTCAACAGCGAAGACCTTGTTCCCGGGGACCTGGTCCTGCTGGCGTCCGGGGCGAAGGTTCCGGCGGACCTTCGCCTGATTCATTCCATCGAGCTGCGGGTGGACGAGGCGATGCTCACCGGCGAGTCCCTTCCCGCCGAAAAAAAGACGGCTCCCATCAAGGAGGAGAATCTCACCCCCGGCGACCAGAGGAACATGGCGTTCATGGGGACGGTCGTGGTCAACGGCAGGGCCAGAGGGGTGGTCACGGCAACCGGTTCCCGGACCCTACTGGGGAGCATTGCCCGGGATGTCAGGGCAATAGGCATGGTCAGGGCCCCCCTGCAGGAGAAGATACACGGTTTCGCCAAGGCCATCGGCGTGCTCGTCCTCGGCTCCTCGGGCCTCCTGTTTCTTGTCGGATTCTTCATCGGCGAGAGCGCCAAGGATATGTTCATGACCGCGGTCGCGGCGGCGGTGGCAACCATACCGGAAGGTCTGCCCATCGTCGTGACCATCGCCATGGCGGTCGGCGTGGCAAGAATGGCCCGGCAGAATGCCATTGTGCGGAAGCTGCCGGCGGTCGAGACCCTCGGCAGCACCACGGTGATCGGCTCCGACAAGACCGGGACCCTGACCCGGAACGAGATGACCGTCAAGCTGGTCTATGACGGGGCCCGGGTCCATGAGATCACCGGCAGCGGTTATGAACCGAAAGGGGAAATCATCCATGAAGGCAGGAGCATCAGCCTGAAGGATTTCCCGGAACTCGAACAGGTCCTCAGGATCGGGCTTCTGTGCAATGAATCGGAACTGTATGAAGAGGAGGGCCATCACAAGGTCGACGGGGATCCGACCGAGGGGGCGCTGATTGTTTCGGCCCTGAAGGGCGGATTCGGCCCCGAAGAGGAGAAGAAGAAGTATCCGCAGCTGGCGCTGGTCCCTTTTGAATCCGAGCGGGGATATATGGCGACCCTGCACAAGCGCGGCGGCAGGAAGGTCATTTTCGTCAAGGGCGCTCCCGAGAAGGTCCTGGATATGTGTGACGGTCTGGGAGACGCGGAAGGGACCAGGAAGAAGATCATGGAGACGGCGACGGGATTCGCCGGGGAAGGTCTGCGGGTGCTGGCCTTCGCCTTCAGGGAGGCGCCGGATGACATGGCGGAGCTGTCCCACCGGGACGTTGAATCCGGGCTGACCTTCGCCGGGCTGCAGGGCATGATCGACCCGCCGCGGACCGAGGCCATTGCCGCCATTGAGGGATGCAAAAAGGCCGGCATCCGCGTGGTCATGATTACGGGTGATCACGCGGTTACCGCCAGGGCGATCGCCGGCCGGCTCGGCCTGGCCGAGGAAAATTCGGAAGTTCTTATCGGCAGTGAAATTGAGGGGATGGCCGACGACAGGCTCTATGGGAAGACGGAAAAGGTCAACGTCTATGCCCGGGTTTCGCCCCAGCACAAGCTGCGGATAACGGAACAGTTGAAAAAACAGGGACATATAGTTGCGGTGACGGGAGACGGGGTCAATGACGCCCCGGCCCTGAAGGCGGCCCATATAGGCATCGCCATGGGAAGGACCGGCACGGATGTGGCCAAGGAGGCGTCGGACATGGTCCTGACCGATGATAATTTCGCCTCCATTTTCAATGCGGTGAAGGAAGGCAGGATCGTCTTTGACAACATCCGCAAGGTCACCTTCTTTCTCATTCCCACCGGTGTTGCCGCCATCCTGTCCATCCTGGGCACGGTGGTCATGGGCCTGCCCATACCCTATGTGCCGGCTCAGCTCCTCTGGGTCAACCTGGTCACCAACGGCCTCCAGGACGTGGCCCTTGCCTTCGAACCCGGTGAAAAAGGAATAGTTGACCGGCCGCCCAGGGACCCGAAGGAAGGCATAATGTCCAGAATCCTGATAGAACGGACGTTGATGGTGGGGTTGATCATCTCCGCAGGCGTGGTCTACAATTTCGTTTCCGCCCTCAATGCCGGGGATTCCCTGGAGAAAGCCCGGACGGTCGCCGTCACCACCATGGTTTTTTTCCAGTTTTTCCAGGCGTGGAACAGCCGCTCCGAACTTGAGTCGGTATTCCGATTGAATCCGTTGGGAAATCCCTTCCTCTTTTTCAGCATGATCGCCGCCTTCCTTGCCCAGTTGGCGGTGATTTATGTTCCCCCCCTGCAGTGGGTGTTCAGAACCGAGCCGATTTCAGGGACGGAATGGCTGCAGATCCTGATCGTTGCGTCGTCGGTCATTGTGGCGGTGGAGATCGATAAGTTTCTGCGGAGAAGAAAAGCGGGTAATTTTGTTAAAGCAGCAACCGGTTGAAACCAGTCTCCCATCAGGTGTAATTCGGCTCAGGATGGAGCGGGACCATAATGTTCGGAAAAAAATATTTCATAGCCGCCATCGGTTTTATTCTGATTGCCCTTACGGTTGCGCATGTCCTGATTTTTCAGAACCTGTCTCCCCTCGTGGTCCTGGAAGAACTGTACTACATTCCGATCTTTCTGGCCGCGCTGCGTTTCGGTCTGCAGGGGGCCCTGTTGACCTACCTGCTTGCTACTCTGCTCTATCTGCCCTTTTTTTTCGGAGAGTGGTCTTTGACGTACCTGGATGTCGTCGACAGAACCCTGCATTTGCTCTCCTCCGGCCTGTTTGCGTTCATCGCCGGCTTCCTTATCGACCGGGAGCGGCGGCGGGAGAAGCAGGCCCAGCAGGACCGGTCCCTCAAGGGGATAGGCCAGGCGGCCACGGCAATTGTGCACGACCTCAAGAACCCGCTGATCACGATCCTCGGATATGCCGGAAGAATCAGGGAGAAAAAGGGTGACCCGGTTCAGGCGGCCCAGGTCATTTTCGAGGCGGCGGAAAATATGCAGCGGATCGTTCACGATGTCCTTGATTTTGCCAAACCGATGCAGCTTTCATGCAATACAGAGGAAGTGAACTCCATTGTCGGGAAGGCCGTCGATTCTTGCCGGGCAAGGGCGGAAGATGCAGGGGTGACCCTGACGGCCGAATTGCCGGAGCAGTCGCCCTGCATCGATGTGGATCGTGTCCAGGTGCAGAGAGCTCTGGTGAATCTTATCAATAATGCCGTGGAGGCGTCGAACAGCGGACAGCGCGTCGAGGTTGCCGTTGTCCCGGAAACGGACTCCCTGCGCATCGTCATCAGGGACCAGGGGGCTGGAATGGACAGGGAGACGGTCGGGGCCGCCTTTAAACCCTTTTTTACCAGGAAAAGCGGAGGGACGGGACTCGGCATGTCCATTGCCAGGAAGATTATCGAAAGCCATGACGGCAGGATCACCATCGACAGCCGTCCCGGAAGGGGGACAACGATAACCGTAAAATTGCCCATCGAGACGGACAGGGAAGACGAGAGGGAGATGTGACCATACGATTATTTTTACGGAGCGCCTTCTGGATCGGGGTGTATTTTGCCGTGGCAATGGCGCCGCTCCTTGCCATGCTCATCGGTCCGATACCGCCGGGCCGCGGGTTCTGGCGGGAATTTTCGGTGGGTATCGGTTTTGCCGGTCTGTCGATGATGGGCCTGCAATTCTTCCTGACGGGGAGATTCAAGAATATCACCGCCCCGTACGGAATCGATGTCGTTTATCATTTCCACCGGGCTATCTCGCTGATAGCATTTTTCTTCATTTTTCTGCACGCGGTTATCATTCCAGCCGCAACTCCCGAGACCCTGGTTCTGCTGCACCCCGCTTCCGCCCCCTGGTGGATGGCGGCCGGGGCGGCGGGACTGCTGGCCTTCGCCGTGGTCATAACAACCTCGCTCTATCGTATTCAACTCGGCCTGCACTATGAACGCTGGCGGGTCATTCACGGCTATGTCTCTGTTGCGGCGGTGGCGCTGGCCATGACGCACGTCATTGGCGTCGGCTACTACGCGCAGGGACCTGCGGGACGGGGACTGTGGATAGCCCTGACAATCGCATGGGTGCTTGCCCTGGTTAATGTGCGCGTGATTAAGCCGTGGATGATGTTCCGGCGGCCCTACGTAATTGACAAGATTGAGAGGGAGCACGGCAATTCCTGGTCGCTGACCCTGCTCCCGGAGGGTCATAAGGGCATGCAGTTCAATCCCGGGCAATTCGCCTGGCTGACCATAGGCAAGTCGCCGTTTTCCATCCGGGAACATCCTTTTTCCTTTTCCTCGAGCGCAATGGAACGGGACAGTATCCGGATGACGATCAAGGAACTGGGAGATTTTACCGCCCGGATCGGGGAGACGGTCCCGGGAACCCGGGCATATCTTGACGGTCCGTACGGGAGTTTCACCATCGACCGCCATGCGGCGGTCGGTTATGTCTTTATCGCCGGCGGCGTCGGCGTTACTCCCGTCATGAGCATCCTGCGCACAATGGCCGACAGGCATGATGCGCGACCCGTCCTGTTGATATTCGGCAGCAAGACATGGGAAGATGTCACTTTTCGAGAAGAACTCGAAGAAATCAAGGCAAGATTGAATCTGCGGGTCGTGCATGTTCTCGAGCAGCCGCCGGCCGGTTGGCGCGGCGAACAGGGGTGGGTAACGGCCGAACTTCTGGCCAGGCATCTTCCGGAAAACAGGATGGAGCAGGACTATTTCATCTGCGGACCGGAACCGATGCAGAAGGCGGTCAGAGGAGCCCTGGACAGACTCGGCCTGCCGATGGATCACGTGCAGTCGGAGAGCTTTAACTTTGTTTAACGCCCGGAGGCAGAAACCGTGAGAGAACAGTACTCAACGCAATTGGCGATGACAGCGGGAGCGCTCACTCTGATCGTCACAGTTGTCTTTGCTTTTATCCAGTCACCCGGGCTGCTGGACTTTTCTGAAACGGCCGCTGCGAAGTCTGCCGGAGAGGTCCCGCACCCGATCGAGGGAAGACGGGACTGCGCAGGTTGTCACGGCGTAAAGGGAGCGAAACCGTATCCTGCCGGACATACCGGCTGGAGCATCGGGAGCTGCATGCAGTGCCACAGACCGGTCGCGGCCGGCGCAGCGGAATTTGTCGCGCCGCCGGCCCCGATTGATGAAAAAACAAGGATAGCTCCGCCGCTGCCGCACGCTGTGCAGGGGATGGAAGAGTGCGGCGCATGCCACAGTCATGACGCCGATTATCCCTATCCGGATGATCATGCCGGCTGGAGTGACGACAGCTGTACCACCTGCCATGCACCCCTGGAAAACAATGGAGAGAAGCAATGATGATGCAACTGCCGTCCCAGAAGACAAAAATTGTCTGCACCATCGGCCCGTCGTCCAGTTCGCCGGAAGTTATCACTGAGCTTCTCCGGCAGGGCATGAACGTGGCGCGGCTCAATTTCGCCCATGGTGACTTTGCAAGCCACCGCAGGACCATTCATGCCATCAGGAAGGCCGCGGCCGGGCTGAATCGTCCCTGCATGATCCTGGGTGACCTTCCCGGGGCGAAAATCCGCGTCGGCAAACTGCACACCGAGCCGCTGATGCTGGAAAAAGGCGAGCATGTCCTGCTGACCACCGATCCGGCAGCCGGAGCCGAGGCCATTCCGGTTCTCTACGACAAGTTTACCGACAGCGTCACACCAGGGGGCATTATCTATCTCAACGACGGATTCATCCAGCTGCAGGTGCAGGATGTGTCCGGTGCTGCCGCCCGCTGCACGGTCCTGATCGGGGGGGAGCTGCTTTCCCACAAGGGGTTGAATCTGCCGGGAGCCAGGTTGTATGTGGACCCGGTGACGGAGACGGATCTTACGTTTGTGGATTTTGCCCTGCATGAGGGTCTTGATGCCCTGGGCGTGTCGTTCGCGGAAAAGGCGGCCGATATCCTGAAAGTCAGGGAATTTGCGGCAGCAAGGGGCAGCGATGTCTATGTGGTGGCAAAGATTGAACGGGCCGAGGCCCTGGAAAATATTGACGGGATACTGGCGGCCGCTGATGCGGTTATGATTGCCCGGGGGGATCTGGGCGTGCAGATACCGCTGGAGGATGTGCCGGCGGCCCAGAAAAAGCTGATCCACAGGGCCAACCTCATGGGCAGGCCGGTCATCACGGCAACGCAGGTGCTGGTTTCCATGACCGCCAATATCCGTCCCACCAGGGCGGAGGTGTCCGATGTCGCCAATGCCATTCTGGATGGCACCGATGCGGTGATGCTCTCCGAGGAAACGGCCATAGGCAGGTATCCGGCGGAAACGGTTTCCATGCTGGCAAAAATCGCCGCGGCCACGGAGCGGGAGCAAAAAGCGATAAAGTCCCTTGCCGATCTGCCCGGGTATTTCAGAACCGGGGGCGGTCGGGAGAATATCGCGGTGGAGGATGTTCTGGCGCTGAACATACTCGATACCGTGCGCGCCCTGAATATCCGCTATGTCCTGTCACCCACGCAAAGCGGTCATGCACCGCGCCGCATATCCAGATTCAAGCCGGATTGCTGGATAATCGCCCTGTGCGGCACCGAGAAGGAGAGAAATTTTCTGGCACTGTCGTATGGCGTTTCACCTGTACTGATGGAGCACGAAGCCGGCCCGGGGCAGGAGGCGGCCATACAGTTTATAAGCGATGCGGGTCTTTGTCGGAACGACGCCAAGGTCGTCCTGACCGAGATGACATCTTCGGAGCAACCGGATGCGATCGATTCCCTGAAGGTCATAACCCTCAGGTGTGCCGATTGAGAAAAATGCAGGACAGGACAAAGGGAGCAAAATGAAAGATCAACGGACAATCGCCTATTTTTCAATGGAGATAGGTCTTGACGCCAGGATGCCCACCTACAGCGGCGGGCTCGGCGTTCTGGCGGGGGACACCATCCGGTCCGCCGCGGACCTCAAGGTGCCGATGGTGGCGGTGACACTTCTGTACCGCAGGGGGTACTTCCACCAGCGGCTCGATCCCGGGGGCTGGCAGAGGGAGGAAGCGGTGGAATGGACCCCGGACGATTTCCTGCGGGAGGAGGAACAGAGGGTCACCGTCGTCCTGGAAGGACGAACCGTCCGGCTCCGATCGTGGCGATACGACGTCCAGGGCGTCTCGGGGTACACGGTCCCTGTTTATTTTCTCGATGCCGACCTCCCGGAAAATACCGGGCCCGATCGGACCCTCACCCATTTTCTTTATGGCGGCGACCAATATTACCGCCTCTGCCAGGAAGCGCTCCTCGGTATCGGGGGAGTGAGAATGCTCAGGGCCCTGGGTTATGAAGATGTGGAACGTTTCCATATGAACGAGGGACATTCGAGCCTGCTGACCCTTGAGCTGCTGGATGAGGCGGCGGAAATGGCGGGCCGGACGGCGGTCGTCCGCGCCGATGCGGAAACCGTACGGGAGAAATGCGTCTTCACCACCCATACCCCGGTTCCGGCCGGACATGATCAGTTTCCCCTGGACCTGGCGCGGCGGATCATCGGGGAGCGTCCGGATTTTTTCGGCCTGCAGGATATTTTTTTCTACGAGGGACGCCTCAACTTGACTTACCTCGCTCTCAGCCTGAGCCGTTACGTCAACGGGGTGGCCAAAAAGCACGGTGAGGTGTCGCGGTTGATGTTCGCCGGCTATTCCATCGACGCCATCACCAACGGAATCCATGCCGCCACCTGGACCGCGAAGCCGTTCCGGGAGCTGTTCGATCGCTACATGCCGGGTTGGAAAGAGGACAACTTCAGCCTTCGCTACGCCCTGAACATCCCAAGGGAGGAGGTATGGCAGGCCCATCTGACCGCCAGGGAGCTCCTGTTTGAGGAGGTGCGCCGCAGAACGGATGTGGCGCTGGACTGGCAGGTTTTTACCATCGGCTTTGCCCGCCGTTCAACGGAATATAAAAGGGGGGACCTGCTTTTCAGCGATATCGGCAGGTTGAAAAGGATAGCCTCGGAAAACGGGGGACTGCAGATCATCTACAGCGGCAAGGCCCATCCCCGGGACAAGGGAGGCAAAGAGTTGATCCAGCGGATTTTTCAGGCAAAGAAGGAACTCAGGGAGGATGTCAGGGTCGTGTATGTGGAGAATTATGACATGGCGTTCGGCAGGCTGATCACCGGCGGCGTCGACCTGTGGCTGAATACTCCTCTGCCCCCTCTGGAAGCATCGGGAACGAGCGGGATGAAGGCGGCCCTCAACGGCGTTCCCAGCCTGAGCGTGCTGGACGGCTGGTGGATCGAAGGGCATATCGAGGGAGTGACCGGCTGGTCCATCGGCGGGAACATGCACAAAACCGATGATGGGGATGAGCGGGCGAAAGACGCTCTGTCCCTGTACGACAAGCTGGAGAACATCATCCTGCCGCTCTTTTATCACGACCGGGACCGGTTCATAGACGTCATGCGCTCCTGTGTCGCCCTCAACGGCGCATTTTTCAATACCCAGCGGATGATGCTGCAGTACGTCCTGCGGGCGTACCTGTAAACCCCGGCCGGCGCCGCATCCCTGTCCACGGGAAAGAGAAACCCTCAAGGAGATGGAGTCATGAAGAAAATTCTTTGCATACTGGCATTTGTTCTGTTGAACCTTTCCGCCCCGGCGGGAATCCATGCCGGGGAGGAGGGGTCATCCCGAGCCGTGGACGAAGGAGCCGCGGCCGTTGAAAGGGCGATATTCGCCGGAGGGTGCTTCTGGTGCATGGAAGAACCCTTTGAGAAGCTGGATGGGGTCATTGCCGTCACATCGGGTTATTCCGGCGGCGCCTCATCCGATCCGACCTATGAAAATTACGCTGCCGCAGGTCACCTGGAGGTGGTGGAAATCGTCTACGATCCGGCCAGGGTGTCCTATGCCGCGCTCCTGGATGTTTTCTGGCACCAGATAGATCCCACGGACGTGGGCGGCCAGTTCGTGGACCGTGGTCATGAATATGCCACGGCCATTTTCCATATCGGCGAAGAACAGCGGCGAATAGCGGAACAGTCAAAGGTCGAACTGGAACGGCGGGGAGTGTATGACAGAAAAATAGTCACGCCGGTGAAACCGGCCGGGCCGTTCTACCCGGCGGAGGAATACCACCAGGACTATTACAGGAAAAATCCCCTGCGCTACAGGTTCTACCGGAAAGGTTCAGGCCGCGACGAGTTTCTGGACGAGGTCTGGGGCAAGGAGCGCAAACAGTGGGGCGTGCGCGAACTCAAACAGCGGCTGACTCCGCTCCAGTACAAGGTTACGCAGGAAAACGGCGCCGAGCCTGCTTTTGACAATGAATACTGGGACAATAAACGGGCGGGCATCTACGTGGATATCGTTTCCGGGGAACCGTTGTTCAGTTCCCTGGACAAGTATGACTCAGGCACCGGCTGGCCGAGTTTCACCCGGTCCCTGGTCCCGGAGAACATCGTCCTGCGGGAGGACCGGCAGCTGTTCTTCCAGGTGCGGACGGAGGTGCGGAGCAAAAAGGGGGACAGCCACCTCGGCCACGTTTTTGACGACGGACCGCCTCCGGCCGGGAAGCGCTACTGCCTGAATTCGGCGGCCCTCCGCTTTATCCCCAGGGAAGATCTTGTCAAGGAGGGGTACGGCGAGTTTCAACCGCTTTTTGACAAGTGACCGGGGAACCGGGTCAGCACAGCGACTCCTCGCCCTTTTTGGTCAACCGGTAGGTCGGGCGCCGGCCGCCGACATATTCAACAAGGCCGTCATGGATCAATTCGCTCACGGCGGTCTCAAGAATTTTTTTTTCGTCCGCGCCAAGGGACGCCAGAAAATCGTCATACAGCCAGTCAGGCGGAAGAACGGCTCCCGCTTTGCCGGTCGTCAGCTTGAAGTGCCCCATCAGGTCATTCTTGATGGCCAGTTTGATTTCTTCCTTTCTGCTCATGTTCTTCTCCCAAAGGGTCTCTGCCCGAAAAATGTGGAGAGGTCGATCCCGGCGGATGTGCCGCCGGTGCAAAAACGGTCGGCCCCCGGATAAGCCGCCGGTTACCTCGCGGGGAGAACGGCTTCCCGAAGCGATGGACCGGCTGTCAGGCGGAACCGGGTCAATGGAGGCGCGGCCGCCCTGTCCCTGTTTCAATACCCATGCCAGTTGTCCGGAGCGAACCGGAACTGGCACGGTAATTGATTGACCGGAGGGTGGAAGGGAGCGGCGGAGAGGGCCGTATCCAGAAACAAAGCGCCGGGGGACACGGATCATGAAGAATCGGACACCGGAGGAAGTGCTGCGTTATACTTTCGGACACCTGGAGGCTGTCCTGCAGGGAAGGAGAAGTGATCGGGACGGGTTTGCCCGCGAAACCGCCATACGGGCGGAGTCCCTCTACACCCGGCCGGAAGGGAGGGCCGCCACTGCTGTCCGTTCAGCCTGCGAAACGGAAGGGAAGGAATGACGCCCGCCCCGGCCGGGGGAAAAGACCCTGTCAGGGAATGACCGGCCGTCGGCAAGGCGTTCCGCTCCTGCCTGTTGCGGCAACAGCCGGCCTGTCAGGGTGGGATTTATTCGACCTCGACCCTGCGGGAATTTTCCCAGAGACCATGGATATTGCACAGGGCGGTGGCAAAAATGGTCCCACTTTGCTTGATTTTCATGGCGGCGGTCACCGCGTGGTGGGTGTATACCGGGCCCTGGTCTGCGCCTTCGGTGGAAGCACCGTGGGCGGTGAAGGTAAACGAGCCGACCTGGTAGGTGAATTTGTCCCCATCGGGCTTGAAGTAGAGCTGGATCCATTGAATGTGATGGTCGGTGGTGTTCGGGTGGGCCACCTCCTTGCCGAGGGAGGCGCCGACAGTGAATATCTCGTCGGCCTTCACCTTGTCCGGGCACTCCAGCACCGGGACATGCTTTTCCTTTTTCCAGTCCGCACTTTGAAACAGTTCGCCAAACGTGGTCATGATTTTTTCCTCTCCTGTATGTATTCGTGTTGTTGCGGTTTGAAGCGGGGTGAATCCTGCGGCACCGGAATTCTTCCGACCGGGCAGGACACCCGGATCAGTTAAATTTCCTCAATTTCATAGACCGTGCTGCCGGTTTTCAGTGAAATCATCTGGTCTATCCAGGCAATGATTTTTTCCGCCGCCGCCGTGGTCGGCCCGATATTCCATTCTCCTTTTTTCCGGCTCATGCCCCTGGCTTCCGAGACCTTTCGGAAGGCGACGGTCATTTCGTCCGGATCAAGCAGGACGATCTCGAGCCTGGGCGGCTTGCCGGGAAAAGGGATTCCCCCACAGGGATGGACATCATGAAACCCTGCCGCTTGCCGCTGAGCTGTTCACGGAGTTCGCCGTGCAGGGTCCTGAAGCTTTTTTTGATGAATTTATCGGGCACGCGCAATGCCTCCTTGCCAGGCGGTGATCAACTGTATGACTATCAAAAACCATGCCACCGTCAGGCGGGGGCAGTCCTGCATATCGTGCCGGGTGTTCAGCCGCCGCACCAGGGGCACCGCAGACTGATGTACCCTCCTGTTTTTCCGGCGGCGGACAGAACGATCTGCCAGACCTGCACATGCCGGGCCCGGAAGGCCCCGGCCAGTGAGAGCAGGTAATAGTGCCACATCCGCCGTTCAACCGATGTCCCGGCTGCGGTCTTTTATTCAAAAGACGTGCCCGAACGGCTCCCGGGGGAACCCGGACCGGATATATGCCCATGGCATATTTCTTGCTGTGTATAGAAGAAAAGGGCAGTCGCACCGGACCTTCCGCTTGCTGCATCCTCTGGGCAGCGGTCCGGCTCTCTGCCCGCTGCGGGAAGTATTCGGTCCGGTATCGGCGCGGGATGCCCGGGGCGTGCCGGAAACAGAAAATCAGGCAAAAGGAGCAACATCATGGAAGTCAAAGAATATTGCCGTAACGTGGAAATGGAGCTGAACCTGTGGAAATCCAGGCTCTACGATGTCATCCGGAAAATGGACAAGGCTCCCACCGGAAATAAGGAAAAGATATATGAAGATATCAACGGGCTGCATATCCTGATGACGGAGCTCGAGGACCGACTCGACAAGCTCCGCACCTCGTGCCCCACTGAATGGAGCCCGGAGGAAAAAGAAATCAGGGTACGGCTGGGTGACCTTGAAAATCGCTACAAGGAGACGTCAAAAGTACTGTTTGATTATGATTACGGCGGATAGCCGCGAGGCTGTCCAAGGGAAAAACATTCAGAAGAAGCATTTCAGGCAGGAAGACAGCCGCGTCGTTGTGCGCGGCATGGCTGCCTGAGGCAATCCACAGGGCATCGGCCTGCCGGTCAACGGCAGGCCGATGCCGGTCCCGCCCGCCTTTCCGGCGGGCAATATGTTCAGATAATCTCGGCTCCCGCCTCCTGCATCCGCCGCAGGGCATCCCTGCCGCGGGCCTCGGATACCGGCCGGGTGCCATCCCTGATCAGCTTCACCGCGAAGCCTTCCCGGAGTGCATCAAGCACCGTGGCAAGGACGCAGACGTCGAGAGCCAGCCCGCCCACCCAGAGGCTTGTCACCCCGTCGCGCCGCAGCCGGGCGGCAAAGCCGGTCTGGTCGAACACGGAATTCTGGTCCTGGTCGAAACGCACCCCCTTGGTGATGATCACCGCCGACTCGGGCAGGCGCAGGCCGGGATGAAAACGGGCGCCGTCGCTGTCGGCCAGGCAGTGGGGCGGCCATTTTCCCCCCTGGTCGGCAAAGCTGGGATGACCGCGCGGGTGCCAGTCACGGGAGGCATAAACGGGTATTCCGCGGGCCAGGGCAGCTTCTATCCACTGGTTCAGAACCGGGACAACAGCATCGCCGTTGTCGATGGCCAGTCTGCCGCCGGGGCAGAAATCCTTCTGCACGTCGACGAGCAGGAGGCCGCCACCAGGGCGCAATGCATTTTTCGGCTCGATGTTCATGCTTCTTTCCCTTTTCCCCTTGCGCGGGGGAACTATATCAGTTTGAAGAGCGGGCGGTTGCTGCCTGGTTGCCTGATTTTTTTGCCTCGGCGATCAAGCGCTGTTTCATGTTCCATAAGCTGTCGCTGAGGGAGACATGGTAGATGTGCGGATTCATCAGGCGCCTGACCCCCGGATCGAGGCGGTCCTCATCGCGGCTGCGCAGCTGCCGCAGTTCATCCAGGGTGGGGGGGGCGTAGGCCGGACGGCCGTCCCTGATGATATCGACGAGCAGCGGCTCCATTATCGACAGCCGGGCGACCTCCACGGTCCGGTGCTTGGTATGATCGGTGGGGTGGTGGAGGTGGAGGGAAGGCTCTTCGTCCGGTTTTTCGTCATGGAGGCAGAGGTAATCGGCAATTGCCTTGCCGCGGTCATCATAGAGCCGCCACACCTGCTTGTGGCCGGGGTTCAGGGTTTTCGCCGGCGTTTCCGAAATCTTGATTGCCGGCAGCCAGTCGCTGCCGCTGCGGAGGGCCACGAGTTTGTAGACCCCGTCCAGGGCCGGGGAACCGCTGGAGGTAATCAGCCGGGTGCCGACCCCGTAGATCAGGCGGTCGATCAGCGACTGGGGCTCGACGCCGTAGCGGGCGCTTTCCTCCTGGATCTGGGTGATGATCTGCCAGATGACCAGTTCGTCGAGCTGGTTGGAGAGAACGATCCTGGCATCGGCAAAACCTGCCTCGTTGAGCATTTTGGCCGACTGAATGGCAAGATAGGCCAGATCGCCGGAATCGAGACGGATGCCCACGGGCCGGTGCCCCTTGCGGCGCAGCTCTTCAAAGACGCGGATGGCGTTGGGCACCCCGCTTTGCAGGGTATTCACCGTATCCACCAGCAGCAGGCAATCGTCGGGATAGACCTCGGCATAGGCGCGAAAGGAGTCGATTTCGCTGCCGCCCCGGGCGATGAACGCCTGGACCATGCTGTGCGCATGGGTGCCCATGGGCGTTTTGCCCAGCACGTGGGATATGCCGGCATTGGATGAAAAATCGGCGCCGCCGATCAGGGCGCCCCGCACGCCGGCATTGGCGCCCCGTTCGGGGCCCCGGCGCATGCCGAATTCAAGCACCTGTCCGCCCCGGCAGCTTGCTTTCACCCTGGCGGCCTTGGTGGCGATCAGGGTCTGATAGTTGAGATGGTTGAGGAGGGGACTTTCCAGGATCTGAGCCATGGCCAGGGGGCCGGTGATCACGGTTATCGGAACATTGGGATGCACAACCCGCCCTTCCGGGATGGCCCGGATGCTGATGGCGTCGAAGTTGCCGTTTGCCCCAAGCCAGGCGAGAAAGTCGTCGGCGAAAATCCGTTTGCCGCTTCGGCCCCGCATGGAACGCATATAGTCCACGTCCCTTTCCCTGAAGCGCGCCCCGTCCAGCCAGTCAAGCAGCCATTCCAGGCCGGCGTTGACGCAGTATCCGGCCTGATGCTGGCCATAATCCGGATATTTGCGGAAGAAATGATCGAACTGGGCCTGCTGTTCATGGATGCCCATGCGATAATAGAGCTGGGCCATGGTCAGCTGGTATTGATCGGTGAACAGTATCCCCTCCGCTGTCTGCCTGTCCGCGTCACGCATGGAGCAGGTCTCCTCTTTGGAATTTTGCCGCCCAAGGCGTTTGATCTTTTCTTTTGCTTCCATGGTAACAAATAGCGCGCCGGGAACCAAAGGATAAAATGAGGAAAGGGGGCGGCCCTGCAACGCCCGGAAAAGGCCTGGCAGGAATCTTGCTTGCCTGCCGATGCAGAAACAGGGCGTTTGCGCTTCGGCATGGGCTGGAGCGGGACGCTTTCACAGGAGACAACAGGGAGGCGGAAATGGCGGCTGTCTGTCGTGGATTGGGAGTGAATCAGGATCTGGGGCAATTATTCATCAGGGTCATGCTCGGCGCGGTGATGTTCCCCCATGGCGCCCAGAAGGCATTGGGCTGGTTCCAGGGGCCGGGCCCGCAGGGCACGCTGGAGGCATTCGCGGCCATGGGCTTTCCGACGTGGGCCACGGTATTGCTTATTGTCCTGGAGTCGGGGGGCGCGCTGCTCCTCGTGGCCGGATTGCTGACCAGGCTCTGGGCCCTGGGTTTTCTGGTCAGCATCTCGGTCTGCATGGCCCTCAATCATATTCAGCACGGTTTTTTCATGAACTGGTACGGAGGGCAGCAGGGGGAGGGGTTTGAATACCACCTGCTGGTTATCGCCATCTGCCTCGCCCTGATCAGCGGCGGCGGGGGCAGATACTCCCTGGACGGCCTGCTGTGCCGGCGGAAATCGCCGGGATATGGTTTAGGCCGCCTGTAGCCCTCCTTCCGGCCGGAGGGCCGGTCAATAATCCTCCAGATGATGCCATTCGGCATTTTCAAGCCAGTTGCCGGGCTCGGGACGGGAGACGAATTCGACGATATTTTCCATGATCCGCAGGTGTTTTGCCTCTTCCCCGGCCAGGTGCAGAAAAATTTCCCGCTGCCCCGCATGCTCGACCTTGCCGGCCTGCTCCCGGTAAAATTTTTCGCTCTGCTCTTCAATGTCCCTGGCTTTTATGTAGGCTTGCGTGGCCCCGGTCGCATCAATGCGCAGGTCCTGCTCGGAGTCTTTCATTTCCGCGAAGACGTTCTTGACATTGTCGAGGATTTCGGTCCGGGCGAGTGGAGGGAGGACGGATTCACGGCGGCGCATCAATTCCACGACCCGATAATGCTTGACCTCCTCGTCGGCCAGCATCAGAAAAATCCGTTGCAGGCCGGGGGAGCTGCTTTGATCAGCGAGGGCGCGGTAATACTTTTCGCCGTCGGCTTCCATCTGCATCGCGTATTCATAAATGTCCATTCCGACTCCTTTGTTCAGGGCATGGATTCGGGGGGTCCCGATGCACGTTCGCAGCCCAGGCATTCAACCATGGGCACGGGTATGGATTATCCCGCGATCATTTCGAATACCTGGGCCGGACTGACATCGGCCCGCGGGTCAGGCCGACGCTGTACTGGTTTTTTTATATTTGCCGTACAGGTTATGTATCCGCTCCCGCAGGCATTTGAGTTTCAGCGAGTCCTCGTCGCTCAGCCATCGGGGTTCGCTGATGGAATAGACCACCTTGGCCAGTTCGTCCAGGACGTTTTCCGTGGCCTTGCACCATTCATCGGTGCATATCTGTGCCATTTCCCCCACCTCGTCGATGTCTTTTTCAAGGATATCGAGGGAGGCGTTCAGGTTGGTCATAAACTCCCGATGGGCCCGGAGAAACGATTCTTCCATTTTTTTCTGCTGTTCCATGTTTTTTCTCCTGTCCGTTTTCCGCCTGCTCCCGTCAGTCGTTCGGATGAACGGGAAACAGGACATTTTGGGATGTTGCGTTCACTCTTCTTCCTGATTCTGCAACTACCGTGCCCGAATTTTTTCCCGCCCGGAAGGCGCCATGAAAGCTCTGCCGGGGGGCAACGACTTTCGGCTGGGGGCAGGCTCAATCGGGAGTCTTGTCCCTCCGGACAGTGTCCGATAAAAGCGGATTACGCTTCGGGAGGGATGGGCAGGCACGGGAAACAGGTCTCCGGTGCGGGCTCCGTTGCCTGAGTCCGGCACTGTGCGGTCAGGAGCTTCCTTTTTCCCGGTTGCCGGCGCGTCCGTGGTCAGGTGAAAAGGGGCTTCATCTCCCCGATGAAGGCAGCCGCGTTGTTGCGGTTCGCAATAAGCGATGCGCGGTGGAGCGCTTTTCGGTGCCGCCCGGAGCCGGAATACGGTGTTGCCGGCCGTTATTTGAATTTTTTCCCGGCCCGCTCCACGGCATTTTTCAATTCGTCCCAGGCATGCTCGACGCTCCCGCGCACCTCCTCCCATGCCGTGCCGCTGGAGGCGCGGAGCTTGTCGAGTTTTTCCCGCACTTTGCCCTGCCTGGCCCGGAGGGATTCGATCATTTCGTTGTACTTGATCTTTTGTTCGGCGCCGGCCTTGTCCGCTTTGGCTTTCAATACATCGATTTTGGCGGACCATTCTTTGAGCTGGGCTTCCATTTTTTTCTGGTACGCGTCTTTCATGCTCATGGCTTTCCTCCTTTCCGGGGTGGATGGTGAGAATACACCTGTCATTCATGGCCCGTTTCGCCCGCGAGCCGACGATTTCCGGCAATCAATAAGCGTGCCCGACCGGCAGGGAAAATGACCGGCCGCATCGCTGCAGGGCACCATGGCGGAATAACGCTTTGCATGGTATTGTTGTCATGTGATACGGTGCCGGTCGGACAACTGGAACATAAATTGCTCATTCAGCCCAGAACATACTATATTAATCAGGGCGGGGATCGGCAAGAGCGGAGCCCCGCCCGGAAAATCAAAGAATCCGGATAATGGATGAAGGAGAGGCGCCATGAAACTGCTGGTCGTTTACTATTCCATGTACGGGCATATCCATGCTATGGCCCGCCATATCCTGGCCGGTGCCAATTCCGTTGATGGTGTGCAGGCGGAATTGCGCCGTGTTCCCGAGACATTGCCCCGGGATGTGCTGGAGAAGATGGGTGCGGTCGAAACCCTCGAGGCGCAGAAGGATGTGCAGGTCTGCACCGTCGATGAACTGGGGGAGGCGGACGCCGTTATTTTCGGAACCCCGACCCGGTTCGGCAACATGTGCGGTCAGATGAAGCAGTTCCTTGACGGCACGGGAAAACTCTGGCAGAGCGGGGCGCTCGTCGGCAAGGCCGGCAGCGTGTTCACCAGTTCCAATACCCAGCACGGGGGGCAGGAATCGACGATTCTCACTTTCCACCCGGTGCTGCTGCATCTCGGCATGGTGCTTGTCGGGCTGCCGTACACCTTCCCCGGCCAGATGGAGATCGAGCGGATCAGCGGCTGCTCGCCGTATGGTGCGTCAACCATAGCCGGGCCGGACGGCAGCCGCACC
>JALHJD010000307.1 GCA_022837185.1 Desulfobacteraceae bacterium | reverse complement strand
AAACATTAAAATCACTTTACCGGGTAGCGGAAATCACGTGCGCCTCCAGCTACGAGCACCCCTTGTCATCTCAAAACTGGGGTTTCCGGATGGACACTAATTAGCGAAACTTCCTTGTCAGTCGGCAGTTTGCAGTCGGCAGTTTGCAGTCGGCAGTAGGCAGTCCGCAGCATGCCGGAGGCTCAACTGCGAGATCCTGCAGGCAAACCACCCGAACCGCTCACCTGGATGGCGGAGGAATTTTTGATTTCGATCCCGATCCCGATTTCGATTTCGTTTGGAGTATCCTGCGCGGCGCACAGTGGGGAAAGGGAGGAACCGGACAAAGGGTTCTTCATTCAATCAGCAGCGAAGCTGCAGGCTCAAGACCTCGTACCACGCGAAGCGCCGGGCCGTAGGTTGGGGTGAGCCTGAGAACCCCAACAATTCCCAGCGGTTGCATTGGGGTTCGCAAACTCACCCCAACCTGATCTGTCGATATGTTCACCAGTGCCTGCTTTGCAAGGCCGTCGACAAGAACCAGGGAATCGAGTACACTATCCCTCAACCCGGAATTGAATAATATCGCTTACGGAAGGAGGCGGCCATGCAACTCAAAGATGCGAATCCCCAGCAGAAACTCCAGGAGATGTGCGACTGCTACATGGAAACCGATTTCGCCGCTCAGTTGGCGGCCATGTCCAGGGCCCGGTCCGAAGATCCGCGGGAAGACGCGGTCAAGTATCTGGCCCTGGCCATCATGTACGGCGTGACCGAAAAGGCGCGCAAGGCAACGTTTGAGAAAAAGGGAGACGAAATCCGGGTCCGCCTCAAGACGGCCGATGAAAAAATTGAACTGCCGCCGCCCGACGCCGATCTGTTCGAGGCCGTCCGCGGCCTTATTTTCGACATCCTCCACCTGGAGAAGGAGGGCGGCGATTCCCCGCTTGCCCTGGGGCTGCGCACCAACCCCCTTGAACTGCAGGTGAAGGTCAAAGAGAAAAAGGACAAGACCTCCCTCAAGATCAAGTTCCCGGAGCTCGGCGACTAGCCGGCGGAAACCGGAGCGATCCGCCCGGCGAAGCGGCCGGGATCAGGGTGTCCTCTTCTCCATGGGAACGTACTTGAGGGATGTCGGCCCCGTATAATTAGCCAGCGGCCGGATCAGGCGGTTATTGTCCCATTGCTCGAAGATGTGCGCCGTCCAGCCGGTCACCCTGCTCATGGCGAAAATCGGGGTAAACAGCTCGTCCGGGATGCCCATGGCATGGTACAGGGATGCCGTGTACAGGTCGACGTTCGGGAAAACCTTGGAATGCTCGGACATGACCCGGTCGATTTCCCGGGTGATGTCATACAGGGTCGTATCGCCGGCCTTGCGGGTGACCGTTTCCGTATATTTCCTGAGAACAGTGGCCCGCGGGTCTTCGCATTTATAGACCCGGTGGCCGAAGCCCGGAATTTTCTTCCTGGCGGCGAGACTGTCCATGACCCATTGCTCAGCCTTGTCCGGCGATCCTATTTCCCGCAGCACCTTCATGACTTCCGTATTGGCCCCGCCGTGCAGGGGGCCCTTCAACGTGCCGATGGCGCTGGTCACGGCGGAGTAAATATCCGCCATGGTCGCCGCGGTGACCCGGGCCGCGAACGTCGAGGCGTTCAATTCATGGTCGGCATGGAGAATGAGTGCGACATCGAGGGCGCGCACGATTTCCGGGTCCGGCTCCCTGCCCTGGAGGGTGTAGAGAAAATTATAGGCGATGTTCTGGTTGGGAACGGGCGCCAGCGGCTCCAGGCCCTCCCGGAGCCGCTGGTGCGCGGCCAGGATGAGGGGGATTCTTTTGGTAAGGCGCTGGGCCTTCCTGAGACAGGCGTCGAGCCCGGTGTTGCCGCTGTCCGGATCCCAGTGGCCCAGGGAAGAGACCGCGGTGCGCAGGACCTCCATGGGGGTGGCCGCTTTCGGAAACATGCGCAGGATCATCGTGGTTTCCACCGGCAGGGTCATGCTCCCGGTAAACCCGTCGATAAAGGCATGAAATTCCGTGCGTCCTGGCAGACGCCCGTACCAGAGGAGATACGCCACCTCCTCGAACGTGCTGTGCCGGGCGAGATCCCTGACATCGTAGCCGCGGTAGACGAGCCTTCCCAGCTTGCCGTCGATGAAACAGATGGCCGAATTGCAGGCGACGATGTCGGCAAGGCCCTCCTCACTTTTTTTCGGGGCTGCCGGCGCTTCGGAAGAAGCTGTTTCCGCGCATTTCCTTTTCATGACGACCCTCGTCCCGGCCGGTCAGGCCGGTTCAACATTTCAGCAGGAAGGCAGTGGATCCGCCGTCAGGCAGCATCCATGCCCGGTATGAAACAAAAATTATTCCTGCCGGAACAAATATCACATTCCCGTCCTCGGCGCCACGAATTCCATTATCGGACCCTGTCAGAAGCCAGATTATTTTCTTCCTATCCGCAGATTTAACAGATTCCACAGATGAGTTATTTGGCTGCATACCAGACTACCGTTATAGTAAACGATACATCCCACTCACCGACCCCTCCCAAATAAAACCAAAAAAATCTGCGTAATCTGTGGATGAAAATCCCCCAAAATCTGTAGACTCGAGATGAGTCAAGCAAAGACTTGACCCCTTCCACCCCTCACGGAAATTCCCCTGTGCTGAAAGCTCCAAGCTCCTTCTGATTTCTGATACCCGGCCACGGCCGGACACGCTACCACACGGTAACGCAATCTATCCCGTCAGGTTACCACACGGTAACAATATCGCTCCGTTGCCATATAATTAACTGACATTATTATATATTTTT
>JALHJD010000306.1 GCA_022837185.1 Desulfobacteraceae bacterium | reverse complement strand
GGCCGGTCCGGAGGACAACGAAGGCAAACACCTGAGCATCTTCAACCGCCGGGCGAAAAACGGCCAGTTCTTTCATCATCCTTGCCTGGGTTGCCGGGAGTTTCCTGCCTCGTTCGCTTTGCTGGAAGATGCGGTTCCGGTTTCCCCCTATAAGGGGCAAACCAAGGAGCTGGGCTACATGTTATTGGATATCGACTTTGCCAACGAGATGGCCCCGCTCTTTTTCAGGGCGGAGATGGTGGATGGCATTGTGAGTCCGCCGTCACCGTTTTCAACGGAGGTGCGGTCATGATCCTCCAGGCCTTGAACAGTTATTATGAACGATTGGCGGACGATCCGGGTTCGGGAATTCCGCCTTTCGGCACCAGCATGGAAAATATCTCCTTTGCCGTGGTCCTGGCCGCCGACGGCGCCCTGCGAGGGGTCGAGGACTTGCGGGAAGGCAGCGGCAACCAACTCCGCCCGCGCAAGCTTCTGGTCCCTGCAGCGGAGAAAAAGGCCAGCGGCATTAAGGCCAATTTTCTCTGGGACAATACCACATATGTCCTAGGACTGAGTGATGGTGCGAACCCGGAAAGGATTGAAAAATGCCACGCCGCCTTTATCAAACAGATTCAAGAAAATTGCCCCGACAAAGATCCCGGGCTCAAGGCCGTCTTGGCCTTCCTTGCCGGGACGGAAGCTAAGACCATTGCCGACCGGGAAGATTGGCCTGAGATAAGCGGTTCAAACCTGGTTTTTCGCCTGGATGGCGTGCCGGGTTTCATCCACGAACGGCCCGCCGCCCGCTCCGCATGGGAGGTTTGTCTGGCCAAACGTGCCACAGAGGCGGTCGGGCAATGTCTGATTACCGGCAAAGAATCGCAACCCCTTGCCCGGTTGCATCCTTCGATTAAGGGGGTCAGGGGGGCGCAATCTTCCGGGGCCTCTATCGTCTCGTTCAACCTTCCCGCCTTTGCCTCGTATGGCAAGGAGCAATCCTTCAATGCCCCGGTTGGTCAAAAAGGCGCTTTCAGTTACACCACGGCCCTGAACGCCCTATTGGCGGCCGGAAGCAGGCAGAAAGTCGTGATCGGCGACACCTCGCTGGTTTTTTGGGCTGAATGTGCCAGTCCGGCCGAAGCTTTACTGGCAGATTTCTTTGAACCTCCCGAAGAGGCGGCCGCGGAATCGCAAAGCGTCGATGACCGGCAGACCGCGCAAAAAATCAGGGACTTTTTCTTGGCGATCCGCTCCGGCCGCTCGGTCAGCGACATTATTCCCGGCTTGGATGAATCGGTCCGCTTCTACATCCTGGGCCTTGCCCCCAATGCCGCCCGGCTGTCGGTGCGTTTTTGGGAAGCCAACAGCCTGGGAGATTTGCTGGGGCGGATCGGCCAGCACTTTAAGCAGCTTGAGATTGCCCGGCAGTTTGACAATGAACCGGATTTCCCGCCCCTCTGGCGCCTGCTCTGTCAGACGGCGCCGCTCGGTAAATCTGAAAATATTTCCCCGGTGCTGGCCGGAGGCATGGCCAGGGCCATGCTCACCGGCGGCAACTATCCGCAAAATTTGTTGCCCCAGGTTTTGGCAAGGATTCGCTCGGAACACAGCGTGACCTATTTTCGGGCTGCCTTGCTGAAAGCCTATCTCATGCGAAATAAACAACTGGAGGTTCCCATGGCATTGAATCCGGAGAGAACAGATCGGCCGTATCTCCTGGGGCGGCTTTTTGCCGTCCTGGAAAAGGCCCAGGAAGAGGCGGTTCCCAATTCCAACGCCACGATCAAGGATAAATATCTGGCCTCAGCCTCGGCTACCCCGGGGCAGGTTTTCCATATGCTTCTGAAAAATTACGCCAACCATATCGCCAAGCTGCGAAAGGAACCGGAGAAAATCGGCTGGGCGAAATATTACGAGAGCATGGCCCAGGATATAATTGCCGGGTTTGACGATTACCCTGCCACCATGAAAGCAGAAGAGCAGGGACTGTTCATGATCGGCTACTACCACCAACGCAAAGATTTCTTCACCAAGAAAAATTAGGAGGGATAATCCATGACTGCCATTACAAACCGCTATGAGTTCGTGCTTTTGTTTGATGTGGAAAACGGTAACCCCAACGGCGACCCGGATGCCGGCAACATGCCGCGTTTCGATCCGGAAACCGGGCATGGCCTGGTGACCGATGTCTGTCTGAAGCGCAAGATCCGCAACCATGTGGCCCTGTCCAAAGACGGACAGGCAGGCTTCTATATCTATATCCAGGAAAAAGCGGTGTTGAATCAGACCCATGATATGGCGTATAAGGCCTTGGAATTGAAACCGGAGGCGAAGAAGCTGCCCAAGAAGGCGGAAGATGCCAAAAAAGTAACCGATTGGATGTGCGCCAACTTCTTCGATATCCGTACTTTTGGGGCGGTGATGACGACAGAGGTGAACTGTGGCCAGGTCCGGGGGCCGGTTCAGCTGGCCTTTGCCAAGAGTGTCGAGCCGCTTGTCTCCCAGGAGATCAGCATCACCCGCATGGCCGTGACCAACGAGAAGGACTTGGAGAAGGAGCGAACCATGGGCCGTAAACATATCGTTCCTTATGGACTGTACGTGGCGAAGGGCTTTGTTTCGGCAGCCCTGGCCGAGAAAACCAGTTTTGGCGAGGAAGATTTGCAGTTGTTGTGGGATGCCTTGACCAACATGTTCGAGCATGATCGCTCGGCGGCAAGAGGGGTGATGAGCAGCCGTAAACTCTATGTATTCAAGCATAAAGATAAACTCGGCAATGCCCCGGCGCACAAGCTATTCGAGTTGGTCGATATTAAACGGAAGGACAGCTCGCAGGG
>JALHJD010000305.1 GCA_022837185.1 Desulfobacteraceae bacterium | reverse complement strand
CGCGGGTGAGTTGATCACGCCGATAGCGATGGAAGAAGGTCTGCGTTTTGCGATCCGCGAGGGCGGCCGCACGGTCGGCGCCGGGGTCATCACCAAAATCATCGAGTAAGAGGAAACAGACAGAATGATCCCGACAGATAAAATTCGAATCAGGCTGAAAGGGTATGACCATAAACTGCTTGATCAGTCGACGCGTGAGATAGTTGAAACAGCGCGGCGTACCGGGGCAACGGTGGCGGGACCGATCCCCCTGCCGACCAGCATCAACAAATATACCGTTCTGCGCTCCCCTCACGTGGACAAGAAGTCGAGGGAGCAGTTTGAAATGCGCACCCATCGTCGGCTTCTCGATATACTGGAGCCGACCCAGCAGACTATTGATTCATTGATGAAACTTGAACTGTCCGCCGGGGTTGATGTTGAAATAAAACTTCCGTAGGTGCGGCGGAAGTGATGTCTGCGCCGGCTTTCGGGCGGGCGCACTTGAAGAGAGAATTTATTTCCGACAGGTAGACAAATGCCGAAAACAATGGGAATACTGGGAAGAAAAATTGGAATGACCCGGGTCTATAACGAGGTAGGGCGCTCCATTCCGGTGACTGTCATCGAGGCGGGTCCCTGTACGGTCCTGCAGAAGAAAACGATCGACAATGAAGGGTACAACGCCATCCAGGTCGGTTTTCTGGAGAAAAAGGCTTCACGGGTGAATAAACCGGCGGCCGGTCATTTCAAGCGTTCGGGCTCCAGCTGCTTTTATCATGTCTCCGAGTTCAGGGTCAAGGACCCCGAAGCGTATGAACTGGGACAGCAGGTTACCGTCAAGGAATTGCTGCAAATCGGCGACAACGTGGATGTGTCGAGCAAGTCCAAGGGACGGGGCTTTCAGGGTGTCGTCAAGCGGCACGGCTTCGCCGGGGGGCGCGCAACGCACGGTTCGATGTTTCACCGTGCTCCCGGCTCCATCGGCAGCAGCGCTTGGCCGAGCAGGGTGGTCAAGGGCAGAAAGCTGCCGGGCCAGATGGGCAACACCCTTGTGACCCAGAAGAATCTGAAAGTGGTCGACATCCGGGAAGATGAGCATATTCTGCTGGTGAAAGGCGCCGTGCCTGGAGCAAAAAACGGCCTGATCAAGATTTACACCAAAGGATAATCCTTCGGCTGTTTGAGGAGAAGCAAATGGCACTTTGTGAAGTTGTAAATACATCCGCCGAAAAGGTTGGGGATGTGGAACTGAAAGACGAGCTTTTCGCCGTCCCGGTCCGGCAGGGGATTCTGCACGACGTCGTGTGCATGCAGCGGGCCAACCGGCGCAACGGAACTGCTTCGACGAAGACACGGGGCGAAGTCAGCGGCGGCGGGGCCAAACCATGGAAACAGAAGGGAACCGGGCGGGCCCGTGCGGGCTCCAGGACCAATCCCATCTGGCGCGGAGGCGGAGTCGCCTTCGGCCCCAAACCACGTGATTACAGTTATAAGCTGCCCAAGAAGGTTCGCCGGCTGGCGCTGCGCATGGCCTTGAGCGCGCGGTTTGGCGAAGGGAATCTGGTGATTCTCGACAAGTTCAGCCTGGACGGGATCAAAACCAGGGAGTTCGTCAAGGTGATGAACAACTTCCAGTTTGACAACTGCCTCGTGGTGACCGCCGGGGACAACAGAACCGTCAGCCTGTCGGCCAGAAACGCGGTCGGATATAAGGTAATGCCGGCGGAAGGGCTGAATGTCTATGACATATTGAAATATTCCAAACTGATGCTGGAACAGGAAACTCTTGCGCAGCTTGAAGAGAGGTTGATGGTATGAAGGATCTGTACGATGTCATCAAGAGCCCCTGCCTGACGGAGAAGAGCAATCTGCTCCAGGAGGTCCAGGGAACCGTGGTTCTGAAGGTTGATCCCCGGGCCAACAAGTATGAAATCAAACAGGCCGTGGAAAGCCTGTTCAACGTCAAGGTCGGCCACGTCCGGACCACCAAGGTCCTGGGCAAGAAACGCCGCGTCGGCATTAAGTCGGTCGGCAGGACCAATGACTGGAAAAAGGCGTATGTCACCCTGTCCGAGGGAACGATTAATTTCCTTGAAGAACTGTAACCGCATCAATGCTGCACGACGCATTTGGGAACTGTTGATCAGGTATACAATTTTCAAGGGTAGGTAACGGGAAGAACAATGGCTATTAAAACCCATAAACCGACATCAGCGGGAAAAAGGCACCAGGTCAGCCTGCTGCAGCCCGATGTTGCAGATAAAGCACCGGAAAAGAGCCTGCTCAGGCCATTGAAGAAGAGCGGCGGCCGCAACTCCTACGGCAGGATTACGGCCCGTCATATCGGCGGCGGTCATAAGCGGAAATACCGCCTGATTGACTGGAAACGGAACAAGACCGGAGTGACCGCCAAGGTCATCGCCATCGAATACGACCCGAACCGTTCGGCGAATATAGCGCTGCTCTCCTATCTGGACGGAGAGAAAAGCTATATTCTGGCCCCCAACGGCCTGTCGGTCGGCGACCAGGTCATGGCCGGCACTAATGTTGACATCAAGCCCGGCAACTGCATGCCGATGACCAACATTCCCCTTGGCACCATTATCCATAATGTGGAGATGAAGATCGGCAAGGGGGCCCAGATGGTCAGGAGCGCCGGCACCGCGGCCCAGCTCATGGCCAAGGAGGGCAATCATGTCCTGGTCAAGCTGCCCTCCGGCGAAGTCCGGAAATTCAATAAGGACTGCCGGGCCTGCATCGGCCAGGTCGGCAACACCGAGCACGCCAGCATCAAGTTGGGCAAGGCCGGCCGCAATCGGTGGAAGGGAAAACGGCCCCATGTC
>JALHJD010000304.1 GCA_022837185.1 Desulfobacteraceae bacterium | reverse complement strand
TGGGCGAGTCGACCAGGGCAAGATATCTTGAGCTGCTGGGGCTGGAGAGCAATTTTCCGGAGGACGGCTACCAGGGAGAGTATATCTACGACATCGCCCGTTCCCTCATTGCCGAGGCGGGCGACGGCTTCCGGGACGCCGACGTGGTGTTTTTCAAGGACCGGGCCCAGGCGGCCATTTTCGACAACATCAACACCACCCTGCGCAATATCGATGTCCGTTTCGACACCTATTTCAACGAACATACCCTCTACGAAAAGGGGCTGGTCGATCAGGTGGTGGCCGACCTGCGGGAAAAAGATCTGGTGTACGAGAAGGACGGGGCGACCTGGTTCAGGTCAACGCTGTTCGGGCAGGATCAGGACCGGGTCATCATCAAGAGTTCCGGTGAACCGACGTACCGGCTGCCCGACATTGCCTATCACCGGGAAAAATTCCGCCGCGGGTTTGAGTGGATGATCGATATCTTCGGCTCCGATCACATCGCCACCGTTCCCGATGTCCTGGCCGGCATCAGGGCGCTCGGCTGCGACGACTCGAAGGTGAAGGTCATCCTCCATCAGTTCGTCACCCTGCTCAAGGACGGCCGCCAGGTGAAGATGTCGACCCGGAAGGCCACCTTTATCACCGTCGATGAACTGCTGGAGGAGATCGGCCCCGATGTCCTGCGCTTCTTCTACCTGATGCGCAAGTCCGACAGCCAGCTTGAATTCGATCTGGACCTGGCCAGGAAGCAGAGCCAGGAAAATCCGGTGTACTATGTCCAGTACGCCCACGCCCGGCTCTGCTCCATCGAAAGGCAGGCCCGGGAAAACGGGGTGGACCCCCCCACGGCGGAGTCCGCTTCCCTGGAACTTCTGAAAGAGCCCGAGGAATGCGTCCTGCTCAAGACTGTCGCCGAGTACCCCGCAATGATTTCCGGAGCGGCGGTTGATCTCGCTCCGCACCGGGTCATTTTTTACCTGATGAACCTGGCCGGCCTTTTCCACAGCTATTACAACAAACACAAGGTCATCACCGACGACGCCGGGCTGACGGGGGCCCGGCTCTGTTTGTGCCGGGCGCTGAAAACGGTCCTCGGCAACGGGCTGCGGGTGCTCGGATTGCGGGCGCCGGAAACAATGTAGGCGCGCCCCTGCCATGGCAGCGAGCAAAAAGAAACGGAGCCCGCGCAAAACGTACCGTTTTCAGTTGACCCTGACGGGGATCCTCGGCATCGGCGTCGTCTGCTTCTGTCTCTTCATGTGGATGTTCCTGCTCGGCATCTGGGCCGGCCAGACCATCCTCCTGCCCGCCGCCAAGCCGCAAGCCGCCGGGAGTGGCGTCAGGGAGACGGCTTCCCGCGGCGCCGGAACGGCGATCGAAATGCTCGATGCCGGCGCCAAGAAAAAACCGGTGGAAAACGAGCAGACAAAATAATACGTCAACCCCGTGGCAGGAAATATCTCGTCGAAATTATCATTAGCTTTTGAGACTGGAGGCTTTTAGCCTGTCAGGGGGTTATCAAACCAGCAGACCGCAGGACCCCAAGCTCCAGGCTGCCAACTGCCGACTTTCTTCCGGCGCTGCCGGGCACGCCGACATCCGCCTGGTCTCCGGGCACATTTCCTGAAGACCGCTCCTTGACCGGCAGGCCAAGACTGGTTAATATAAACAATTTATGACCCTGAATAACGATAAAGCCGTGAACGAGAAAATACGTCCGGCCCGCATGGGCGACGTGAAGGAAATTCACGCCCTGTTGCAGCATTTTTCCCGCCAGGGTCTGTTGTTGGGACGGTCCATCAGCTCCCTGTACGATCATCTGCGGGATTTTGTGGTGTACGATGACAACGGGCTTCAGGGGGTCTGCTCCCTGCATATCTGCTGGGAGGACCTCGCCGAGATCCGCTCCCTCGCGGTGGCGGAGCAGGCGCAGGGTCGCGGCATAGGCGAGGCCCTGGTCCGGGCCTGCCTGCGCGAGGCCCGCCGTCTTGAAATCGGCCGGGTCTTTACCCTGACCTACCAGGCGCCGTTTTTTCGCAAGCTCAGTTTTGTGGAGATAGACAAGCGCGACCTCCCGCACAAGGTCTGGAGCGACTGCCTCAATTGCCCGCAGTTTCCCGATTGTGATGAAGAGGCGTTGATCTGGACGGCAGAGAATAATTGACGGATGCTCCCGGCGCCCCTGTTGACCGGGCAGCCGCTGAAAGGTAAAGAGAAAAATGATTGGAAAGGCGCTCACCAAGGTTTTCGGCAGCAAAAATGATCGCATACTCAAGGAGATGCGTCATGTCGTCAGCCGGATCAACGACCTGGAGCCGGCGATTCAGGAGCTGGACGATGCCCGGCTTGCCGCCAAGACGGTGGAGTTCAAGGAGAGAATCGCCGCCGGCGAACCCCTGGACGACCTGCTGGTGGAGGCCTTTGCCGTGGTGCGGGAGGCGGCCCGCCGAATCCTCGGGGAGCGGCACTTCGATGTCCAGCTCATCGGCGGCATCACCCTGCATCGCGGCATGATAGCCGAAATGAAGACCGGCGAGGGCAAGACCCTCACCTCCACCCTGCCCGTCTATCTCAACGCCCTCACCGGCAAGGGCGTGCACGTGGTGACGGTCAACGACTACCTCGCCAGGCGCGATGTCGAATGGATGGGGCAGATATACCGCTTTCTCGGCCTGACCACCGGCAGCATCGTCCACAACATGGACGACAGGGCCAGGAAGGAGGCGTACGGGGCCGATGTCACCTACGGCACCAACAACGAATTCGGCTTCGATTATCTCCGCGACAACATGAAGTTCAGCATCGAGGACTTCTGCCAGCGCGGCTTCAACTTCGCCATCGTC
>JALHJD010000018.1 GCA_022837185.1 Desulfobacteraceae bacterium | reverse complement strand
CCTTGGCCCTCGCCTTCTCAGCCCCCCTGGCCAGGATCTCCCGCAGATAGTCGGGATTGGCCAGCAGTTCTTTCTTCCTGTCCCGGGCCGGGGCGAAATAATCACGGATCAGTTCAAACAGCTCCTGCTTGAGGTGACCGTAGGCCGCTCCGCCGTTGATGTACAGATTGCGGACCTCCGCCAGGCGGTGCGGCTCCATGAACAGCTTGAGCAGGGCGTACAGGTTGCAGGTATCCGGATTCTTCGGCTCTTCCACCGGCGTCGAGTCGGTCTTGATGGACATCACGACCTTGCGCAGGGATTTGTCATCGAGGAAGATCGGGATGGTGTTGCCGTAGGACTTGGACATCTTCTGGCCGTCCAGACCCGGAATAATGGCCGTGTTTTCATCGATGGCCGGTTCGGGCACGACAAACGTTTCCCCGAAGGTGTTGTTGAACTTGATGGCGATGTCCCGGGCCACCTCCAGGTGCTGTTTCTGGTCCTTGCCCACCGGAACCAGGTCGGCCTGAAAGAGCAGGATATCGGCCGCCATCAGGACCGGATAGGCAAACAGGCCGTGTGAGGGGGCGATGCCCTTGGCGGTCTTGTCCTTGTAGGAATGGCAGCGTTCGAGGAGCCCCATGGGGGTCACGGTGGACAGGATCCATGTCAGTTCGCACACCTCGGGCAGGTCCGACTGGACCCAGAAGGTGCAGCGATCCGGATCGAGGCCGAGGGCGAGGAAATCGGAGGCTGCCTCCAGGGTGCCGGTCCGCAGCCGATTGCGGTCATGCACCGTTGTCAGGGCATGGAGATCGACGATGAATACATAGAGGTCCGCCTTTTCCATGTAGTCGATCATGGTTTTCATCATGCCGAAGTAATTGCCTATATGGAGTTTGCCCGAAGGTTGTATGCCCGATAAGACTCTTTTCATTGCTCCGTCCTGTTCATAGCTGCTGGTGCCGAGGCGGACCGGGTCGTTGAAGCCGTCGGCCTCGGATTGGTACGTTCATTGGGGTCCGAAAAAGGGGTGCACTTCTTCCGCAATCACCTGACGGAAGGCGCGGTTGCTGCTGAAATAATGCGTGCCCGCCGCCGCACATCCCCCTCCGGCCCGTCGGCCCGAGTTGCTATCTATAGCCGAAAATAAAAAAAAAAGGGAGAGCAGAATGAATCCGCTCTCCCCGGGTACGAAAAGGGGGAAATTACTTTACTTCCTCGAAGTCGGCATCGACTACATCATCGTCGTCCTTGCCGGAGGCCTTGCCGCCGCCGGCCGCGCCGCCGCCGGTTTCGGGGCCGCCGCCCTGCTCTCCCTTGTTTGCCTTGGCATACATCAGTTCGGCAAGTTTATGGGAAGCCTGGGTGAGCGATTCGGTGGCCTTCTTGATCGCCTCGGTGTCATCTCCCTCCATGGTCTTTTTCAGGTTGGCGATCTCGTTTTCCACGCTGGCCTTGGTTTCGCTGTCCACCTTGTCGCCCAATTCCTTCAGGCTTTTCTCGACCATGTGGATCATGGAATCGCCGTTGTTCTTCGCCTCGACCAGTTGCTTGCGCTTGTGGTCCTCTTCTGAGTGCAGTTCGGCGTCCTTTTTCATCCGCTCGATTTCCTGTTCGGACAGACCGCTGGAGGCGGTGATCCGGATGGACTGCTCCTTGCCGGTTCCCAGGTCCTTGGCGGAGACATGCAGGATGCCGTTGGCATCCAGGTCAAAGGTCACCTCGATCTGGGGCACGCCGCGGGGCGCCGGCGGGATGTCGGTCAGTTCAAACCGGCCGATGGTCTTGTTGTACTGCGCCATTTCCCGTTCTCCCTGGAGGACGTGGATGGAAACAGCCGGCTGATTGTCCGCCGCCGTCGAGAAAATCTGGCTCTTCTTGGTGGGGACGGTGGTGTTCTTTTCAATGAGCTTGGTAAAGACACCGCCCAGGGTCTCGATTCCCAGCGACAGCGGAGTTACGTCAAGCAGCAGGACATCCTTGACGTCACCCCTGAGGACGCCGCCCTGGATGGCGGCGCCGATGGCGACCACCTCGTCGGGGTTGACGCCTTTGTGCGGTTCCTTGCCAAAGATCTTCCTGACCTTTTCCTGTACCTTGGGCATCCTGGTCATGCCGCCGACCAGAATAACCTCGTCGATGTCGGAAGGGCTGAGACCGGCGTCCTGCAAGGCAGTCCGGCAGGGTCCCTCGGTCCTGTCAATAAGATCTTCAACCAGGCTTTCAAGCTTGGCGCGGGTCAGCTTCATATTCAGATGTTTGGGGCCGGAGGCGTCGGCGGTGATGAACGGCAGGTTGATGTCCGTCTCCTTGGCGGTCGACAGCTCCATCTTGGCCTTTTCCGACTCTTCCTTCAACCGCTGCAGGGCCATCTTGTCATTGCGCAGATCGATGCCCTGGTCGCGCTTGAATTCATCGGCCAGCCAGTTGACGATGCGCATGTCGAAATCCTCGCCGCCGAGGAAGGTGTCGCCGTTGGTGGACTTCACCTCGAAGACGCCGTCGCCGATCTCCAGAATCGAAATATCAAAGGTGCCGCCGCCCAGGTCGAACACGGCGATTTTTTCCTCACCCTTCTTGTCCAGGCCGTAGGCCAGGGACGCGGCGGTCGGCTCGTTGATGATCCGCTGGACATTCAGGCCGGCGATCTTGCCCGCGTCCTTGGTCGCCTGCCGCTGGGCGTCGTTGAAGTAGGCAGGCACGGTGACCACCGCATCGGTGACCTTTTCGCCCAGGTATTCCTCGGCGGTCTGCTTCATCTTGCCGAGGATCATGGCGGAAATCTCCGCCGGGCTGTACTTCTTGCCGTCAACCTCCACAAAGGCGTCTCCGCCCGTGCCTTCGACAATCTTGAACGGACTGACCTCAATGGACTTTTTGACTTCCGCGTCGGTGAACTTTCTGCCGATCAGACGTTTAATGGCAAACAGCGTCCGGGTGGGATTGGTAACCGACTGGCGCTTGGCCACCTGCCCCACCAGCCGCTCGCCGCTGTCCGTGAACGCCACGATGGAGGGAGTCGTTCTGTTCCCCTCGACATTCGCAATGACCTTGGGATCCCCGCCTTCCATGATGGCGACGCATGAGTTGGTCGTGCCAAGGTCTATTCCAATGATTTTACTCATGATCTTCTGCTCCTTGATTATTTCAATTGATATTGTCTTTCAATGACGGCAGGTGCGCCTGCCGTTCATTGTATAATGTGCATAAAACCTCGGTTGTCAAGTCCGGTCCGGGCTGTCAAAAACAGAACATCCCATTTTCAGCAACCGCTGGAAACGACCACCTTGGCGGGGCGCAGGAGCCTGTCCTTGAACCGGTAGCCCTTGACGAACTCGCGCAGCACATGATTTTCCCGGACTTCGGCGCTGGATTCCATGGCCATGGCTTCCTGCACGTTCGGATCAAATTTCTTGCCGATACTGTCGATGGGCGTGACATCGAATTTTTCCAGGGTGGCCAGCAGCCCTTTCCTGGTCAGCTCAACCCCTTCGAGCATCGAATCGAGCTTCTGCCGGGGATTATCCGAATCTGCGGTGGCCTGCTCAATGGCCCGGTCGAGGTTGTCGACCGTGGTCAGCAGTTCGCGCAGAATGTTCTCGCCGGCATATTTCAGCAGGACTTCCCGTTCCCGGGTCATTCGTTTCTTGTAATTCTCGAATTCGGCGGCCAGTCGAAGCAGCCGGTCCCGGTTTTCCTCCGCTTCCAGGCGAAGAGCGTCGATGTCGTGTTCAAGCTGTTCGGCTTCGGCTGCGAAATTTCCGGACTGCTGCTGTATTTCCTCCGCAGGCGCAGCCTCTTCCCCGGCGGGTTCGTTCCGCACATTATTTTTTTCTTCAGGCACAAACACTCTCCTTCATAGCTCAGCATGAGCCGGGACGCAGTGCCGCGGTCCAGGCATCAGTGATGAAGACTTCAATGGAATCAACATGATGGAAAACGAAAACCGTTTTCTTGGATAACTTATGGCCAACATTAAGAATGGGCTGAAAGGTTGTCAAGAAAGCAACCGCCCGGAAGACAATTAAATTGTGAGGAGCACCGCCTCCTCCCGGGCGGGCTTCCCCCGTGACTGGTCAGCCCGTTCCGCCCGAAACGGAAGACCGGGTAATTGCACTTCGTGCCGAGGGCGGAGCAAACTCCTCCCTTTCCGCTCCCCGCTCCCCCGCTCCCCGCTTCAGTATATAGGCTACGCGGACTCGATATACGCCTTGATGCTCGCGGCGATGGTCTTGAAAATCCCGATGAATCTTTCCTTGTCCTGTTCCAGCAGCGTAATGCGGAATCCCTGCAGGTCGGTGGCGAAAGAGGAGAGCGGAACCACGCAGACTCCGGTTGACGCCAGCAGATAATAGACAAACCTCTTGTCCGGCGACACGTCAGGCCCTGAGACCAGTTCCGCGACCGATTTCCTGACATCTTCATTTTCAATGGGCAGGCTCTGCCGGTGGTTCAGGGTGCCGTTGATGAACGCCGCACTCATGTAAAACGCCCCGTTGGTCCGGTTCACCAGCAATCCCTTGACATCCTTCAGGATGTCATACGCCACGTTGGAGCACCACTCATACCTCCTGATCCGTTCCTCCAGGTAGGCGTGGTATTCCGGATGGGACTGGATCCTGGGCAGGACGGTCTGGGGCAGGGTCGTCGAGCAGACTTCAACCATCTTGGCGTTGACGATGGAATTGATATACTTCTCGAACATCGGGTCGCGGTGGCCGTTGTACACTTCGATCCAGCCGCAGCGGCTGCCGGGCCACGGCATCTCCTTGGAAATGCCCCGCATGCAGATGGCCGGCACCCTGTCGCCGATGATCGTGCAGAGCGGCACCGCCCTGGTGCCGTTGTACGTCATGTTCTGGTAGACCTCGTCGCAGATGATGAACAGGTCGTTCTTTTCGGCGATTTTGACGATGTCCCGCAGGATGTGCTCCGGGTAGACCGCGCCGGTGGGGTTGTCGGGGTTGATGATCAGAATCCCGGCCACGGCCGGGTTGTACTTGATATGGTTCTCGATATCTTCGAGGTCGGGGTACCAGTAGTGGTTGGGATCGAGGATATAGGTAACGGGCCGGTCACCGGCGTGGGCTGCTTCCGCTGACGAGTGGGTGGTATAGCTGGGTGTCGGGACGATCACCCGCGCCGTCCGCTTCAGGAATCCGAATACCTTGGAGATCGCGTCTCCCAGGCCGTTGAAGAAGATGATGTCGCCTGAGTCGATCTGCGTTCCCCCTCTGCTGTTCACCTGCTCGGCGATATACTCGCGGGTGGTCAGAATACCCTTGGTGGGGCTGTAGCCGTAAGTGGCATTGTCCCGAACGGCTTCGACGACGATCTCCTTCATCCAGGACGGAATATCCTCGCCCTTGGCGATGGGATCACCGATATTCTCCCAGTTGACGGGAACACCGAGTTTCTGCAGTTTCTCACCGACGTTGACGATATTGCGGATCTCGTACGTCAGCTCGCCCGCACCGATATGGACAATATCCGTTCGCATTGCAAGTTCTCCGTTCGTTATTGAACCGGGAGGCCGGGAACCGTACCCCCCGTTGATATACTGGTACACGAAAGTCACTAAAATCAGGGTAAAATCGGGCTTCTACCACAAGCCGGAAACCGCGTCAACAGGTCTTCCTACGAAAAAAGATTTTGACCGATTATTCAATATTTTTTTCCCGCCCGCCACCGGAAGCAGTTCCCCGCAGGGCCCCGGAACAGCCGGTTCAGGCGATGTTGTAGCTTTTTATTTTATTGAGCAGGGTCTTGCGGGTTATCTGCAGGCGGCGGGCCGCCTCGCTGCGGTTGCCGTTCGTTTCCTCGAGGGTCCTGATGATCAGGGCCCGCTCCGCGTCCTTGAGCGTTGCCGGCTCCTCCGTGTCGGCGGACCCGGCATTGTCCCTGGCCCATCGCTGCAGGGCAAGGGGGAGAACCGGGACGTCCAGGTATTCGCCCCGCATGAGGATCACGCCCCTCTCCACGGCGTTTTCCAGTTCCCGGACATTGCCGGGCCAGGGGTAGCGGACCAGGAGATCCATGCACTCGGGTGTTATGCCGCTCACCTGCCGCTGGTTCTTGGCCGCGAACCGCTTGAGGAAGTAATCGGCCAGCAGGGGAACGTCGCCGGTCCGGCCGCGCAGGGGGGGAACCTGCAGGACCACGACATTGAGGCGGTAATACAGGTCTTCCCGGAAGCGTCCCGCTGCCACCTCCTGCTCCAGGTCGCGGTTGGTGGCGGCGATGATTCTGACGTCAACCTTGACGGTGTCCTGGCCGCCGACCCGCTGCAGTTCATGCTCCTGCAGGACCCGCAGCAGCTTTGCCTGCATGGCCGGGGTTGTCTCGCTGATTTCGTCCAGGAACAGAGTGCCCCCGTCCGCCTGGACAAACCGCCCTTCCCGCCGCCGATCGGCGCCGGTGAACGCCCCTTTTTCATGGCCGAACAGTTCGGATTCGAGCAGGTTTTCCGCCAGGGCCGCGCAGTTGACCTTGACGAACGGCCCTCCGGCCCTGCGGCTCCTGGCATGGAGGGAAGAGGCCACCAGCTCCTTGCCGGTGCCCGATTCGCCCGTTATCAGGACGTTGGCATCCGAAGGAGCCACCTGCAGAATCATTTCCCACAGCTCCCGCATCGGTTGTGACACACCGATGATCCCCGTCTCCTCCCGCGACGATCCGTCCAGGCGGTTGTCCTCCTCTTCCTGCCGCTTGTGCTGGGTCGCCGCCTCCAGGGTCTGGCGCAGCCGGTCGAAATCAAGCGGTTTGGTCAGGTAGTCGTGGGCCCCCATTTTAATGGCCTCGACAGCCGAATCAACGGAGGAAAAGGCGGTCATGATCACCACCGGGATGGCGGGATTGATGGCATTGATTTTCTGCAGAGCCTCCATGCCGTCCATCCTGGCCATCCGCACATCCATGAGGATGGCGTCGAATGGGCCTTCCTGAACCGCCGCGACCGCCGTGGTCCCGTCATCGGCCTCGACGCTGTCCCAGCCCCACTCCCTGAGGAGCGACGACAGCATGAAGCGGTGCACTTTTTCGTCGTCGACCACAAGTATTTTGACGTTCTGCTTTTTTTTCATCAAAGGTTGTTGACCGGGTTGTTTCCGATCCGCCCGAAGGCTCCAATATGTGTCTTGCGCCCCGACCCGTTCCACGCTAAGCTGAAACCGGCAGCGTGGCGCATCCCGCCGTCAGCGGAAGGGCATCATGGAAAGCGGCTGTCCGGCTGCCGACTGACGGCCTGATGATTCCGGCGAGCCGGGTCCCTGACAGCCTACGGCAGGACGAAACAACAGCTTACCGCACCTTTCCCGTTTTTTAAATGGTAAACACGAATGGGTGAAACTGTCCACATCGAAAAAATAATTGCCGGCGGTTACGGCCTCGGCCGGCGGCGGGACGGCATGGTCGTTCTCGCCCGGTTCGTTCTGCCCGGCGAGACGATCCTGTACCGGGAAAGAAAAAAACACCGGGGACATATCGACGCCGAAGCAGTCGAGATCCTCGCCCCCTCCCCCGACCGGGTCCAGCCCCTCTGCCCGTACTATACGCAATGCGGGGGCTGCGATTTCCAGCACATCGCCGCCGCCGCCCAACAGCGGATCAAGATGGAAATCATCCTCGAAACTCTGCGGCGCGGTAAAATCGACTTCTCCCCATCCGTTCTGCGCCCCATGGTGCCCTCCCCCTCGGCCTGGCAGTACCGCCGCCGGCTCCGGCTCAAGCTGTCCCCGGCCGGAGCGATGGGTTTCTGCAGAAATGAAAGCAACGAGCTGGCCGCCGTCGACCATTGCCCTGTGGCGACCGCCCCCCTCAACCGGGCCCTCCTGGAAATAAGCCGATCCCCTCTGCTGCCTGCCCTGGGGGAGTCGATGGGCGAGCTTGACCTCCTGCACAGCCCCGCCGACAACCTGATCCTGGTCCGGCTGCGCCCCCGCCCTGGAAAAACCGTCGAACCATCCCTGGCTGCCGGCCTGGCCGATTCGCTCAGCTCCGTTGACGATGTCGGGGTCCTTGACCGGGACGGCCGGCGGCAGGGCCTGCTGCGCCAGGACTTTGACGCCGGCCCGGCCGGCCGCCCCTTTTTCCTGACCTGGACGCCCGGCTGTTTTTCCCAGGTCAACGCCGAACAGAACAGCCGGCTGATCAGTCTGGTGCTGGCCCTGGCCGGACCTGTTGCGGGAAGCAGTGTCCTTGACCTCTTCTGCGGCATGGGCAATTTTTCCGTCCCCCTGGCCATCGCCGGCGCCCGGGTGACCGGGGTGGAATGGAACAGGGAAAGCATCGCCCGCGCCGCAATCAACGCCGAGGCGGCGGGCGTTGCCGGCACGCGGTTCATCGCCGGCGACGTGTTGTCCGCCCTCCGGCGTCTCCCGCGGCACCGGCCGCCGTTCGACCTCGTTCTGCTCGACCCGCCCCGCAGCGGGGCTGCCCGCGAATCCGCCCTGCTGGCCAACCTGGGCGTGAAAAAAATACTCTACGTCTCCTGCGACCCGGCGACCCTGGCGCGCGACCTCGCCATCCTGACGAACGGGAACTATTCCCTGACCGCCCTCACCCCGGTCGACATGTTCCCGCAGACCCATCACATCGAATCCGTCGCCCTGCTGGAAAAAAATTGACATAACACCGTCTTCGCACTAATTATTAAGATTTTTCTTTGGAACGGAATGTGATTACCCCATTGGTCGACTCTTTTACCGAGCCTGGAACACAACCCCTGATTCGGGTGCATCTTCCGCCGCTGCGGTCGGTAATCACAACATAAACCGATTCCCAAAGTTCTTCCCGCGAGGTGCAATAGAATGACCACAGCCGGTTCCGGCCGATTCAGCGCCGACGGCCTGCCCGTCCTGATCGGGAGTCTGCCGCTGGACAGCCACGAAACAGCCCTTGACTGGATTTTGCAGGCAACGCCGGAAATACCTCTCTGGCCCCAGCTGCCGTCCAACCCGATGGAAAGGATGCTGCCGCAGTTTGCCGAGAACATCCCCTGCATCAAGGAACAGGACCCCGGCGGCCCGGACGGCAGAATTTTCTTCGATATCTCCGGCCCCGACTTTGAGGGAGCCATGCTGGCCTTTTACGAAGACTACCTTGCCGCCGTCGGCAATCCCGAGGCCCTGGACAAGTCGGGATTTACGGTGAGCAGGGAACGGGCCGCGGGGCTGTACCTGCTGGCCGAGCGCCTGCGCGCCCTGGCCGCGGCCCAAAATGTCAAAGCCGTCAAGGGCCAGGTCACCGGACCGTTCACCATGCTGACCGGAATCAAGGACAGCGAGGGCCGCGCCGGCTACTTCGACGCGACCATCCGCGACATGGTGATCAAGGCCCTCGCCCTCAAAGCGGCCTGGCAGGCCAGGCTGCTGGGGGAATGCAGCGGCCGGCCCGTCCTGCTCTTCATTGACGAGCCCGCCCTGGCGGGCCTCGGCTCCTCGGCCTTTATCAGCGTCAGCACCGACGAGATCAGGGACATGATCAACGAAGTGGTCACCGCCGTCCACCTGGCCGGGGGCCTGGCCGGAATCCATGTCTGCGCCAACACCGACTGGGAAACGCTGCTGGGGTCGGACATCGACATCCTCAGTTTCGACGCCTACGGCTATTTCGACCGGATCGCCCCCCTCGGCCGCGAGTTGCACGCCTTTCTTGACCGGGGCGGAATCCTTGCCTGGGGCGGGGTGCCGACCTCCAGTGAAGAAAGCATCCGCAAGGAGACCCCCGACTCCCTGTGCAGCCTCTGGGAAACGCAGATGGACACCGTCACCATGCCCGAACGCGGCAAGGCGGACATTCTCCGCCAGACCCTGATCACCCCGAGCTGCGGCACGGGCTCCCTGTCACCTGAACTGGCTGCCAGGGTGCTGGAACTCACCCATGAGGTCTCCGCCGCCCTGCGGGGGAAATTTTTGTAACCGCGGCCCCATGCCGCATCAACCATTTCATCTCTTTTAACGAACACCAGCCATGGACACTCAAAGCAGCAACCTGATCAACCAGCGCCGCGAAAAAGCCCGCTTGCTGGCCGACAACGGCGTCAAGCTGTTCAGCAATGAATTCAAGAATCCCTGTCCCATAGCGGACATATTGCCCCGCGGCGAGTTTCTCGGGCCCGAATCGTACGAGGAAGACGGCGATACCTACCGGGTTGCCGGCCGGATCATGTCCATGCGCAAATTCGGCAAGGCCTCATTCTTCCATATCCAGGACGAGACCGGCCGCCTCCAGATCTACGCCAGGCAGGATATGCTGGGCAAGGAGGAATACCAGCTCTTCAAGAAATGGGATGTGGGCGATATTGTCGGCGCCCACGGCCGGCTGTTCAAGACCAGGACCGGCGAACTGTCCCTCGAGGCCAACCGCCTGGAAATGATCACCAAGTCCATGCGGCCCCTGCCGGAAAAATTCCACGGCCTGACCGATGTCGAAACCCGCTACCGCCAGCGCTATGTGGACCTGATCGTCAATCCCGAGGTGCGCGAGACCTTCCGCAAGCGGGTCGACGTCATCCGCCTGATCCGCGAATTTCTGTCCAACAGGGGTTTCCTGGAGGTCGAAACGCCGATGATGCAGGCCATCCCGGGCGGGGCGACGGCCAAGCCGTTCAAGACCCATCACAAGGCCCTGGGCATCGACCTCTACCTGCGCATCGCCCCGGAACTGTACCTGAAGCGCCTCCTGGTCGGCGGATTTGAGAAGGTCTTTGAAATCAACCGCAATTTCCGCAACGAAGGCCTTTCCACCAAGCACAACCCCGAATTCACCATGCTGGAGTTTTACCAGGCCTACACAACCTACCAGGAGCTCATGGACCTGACCGAGGAGATGATCTCCTGGCTGGCCGACGAGGTGACGGGCTCCATGGAGCTGACCTACCAGGGACAGCATGTCAACCTGGCGCCTCCCTGGAAGCGGTATACCCTGGAACAGGCCCTGATCGAGGTGGGCGGCCTCGACCCCGCCGTGCTGCAGGACGACCGGGCGGTCATGGGGCTGGCGGCCGAAAAAGGGATTGAGCTGCAGCCCGATGCCGGCCCGGGAAAGGCCAAGACCGAGCTGTTTGAACTGCTGGTGGAGGAGAAGCTCGTCAACCCGACCTTCGTGACCTCGTACCCCACCGAAGTCTCGCCGCTGGCCCGCTGCAACGAAAAGGACCCGACGGTGACCGACCGCTTCGAGCTGTTCATCACCGGCCGCGAAATCGCCAATGCCTTCAGCGAGCTCAACGATCCGGACGACCAACTGCAGCGGTTTCAGAGACAGATTGACGAACGGGGCGAGGACGAAGAGGTCCACCCGGAGCTGGACTACGACTACATCCGGGCCCTGGAATACGGCATGCCGCCGGCCGCGGGCGAGGGCATCGGCATCGACCGGCTGGTCATGCTGCTGACGGACTCTCCGTCGATCCGGGACGTGATTTTCTTTCCCCACCTCAAACCGGAAGCGGCGAAATAACCGGCCGCCCCGGCACATTCAGCCGGAAAGGGAAGGCGGATTTATCACCGCTCCCCGTTTCCGGCAGCAACCGGCAACCGGTCCAACAGGCGGAACCGCATGAATTTTGAATGGTTTGTCAGTCGACGCTATCTGCGGGCCAAGCGCAAGCAGAAGTTCATCTCCCTGATCTCGGTCATCTCCATCCTCGGGGTGGCGGTGGGGGTCATGGCCTTGATCGTCGTCCTGTCCGTCTATACCGGCTTCACTGAAGGGCTGCGCGACCAGATCATCGGCATCAATTCGCACATCCTGGTCCAGCGCTTCGGCGGCAACATCACCGATCCGGAGGAAACCGCCGCCCGGATCGAACAGGTCAAGGGGGTGGAAGCCACCTCGCCGTATATCTACAGCCAGGCCCTTATTTCCTCCGCCCAGGCATCGAGCGGCATCGTGCTGCGCGGCATCGACCCCGCCGGCGCCGGCCGGGTCATCAATATCGGCCGGCAGATGCAAAGCGGGGAACTGGCCGACCTCGACCTGCCCGGCGACCTGCCGGGCATCATCATCGGCCTGGAGCTGGCCCGGCAGCTCAACGTGGGGACAGGCAGCCGGATCCGCCTGATTTCCCCGGAAGGCCCCCTGTCGCCCATGGGGGTGCTGCCGAAGATCCGCACCTGTGAAATCGTCGGCATCTTCGAGACCGGCATGTTCGAATACGACTCCACCCTCGGCTTCGTCAACCTGGACACCGCCCGCAGCCTGAGCGGCGACGAAGCGGGCGTGCACGGCATCGAGGTCCGGGTGACCAATGTCGAACGGGCCGACGTCATCGGCAGATCGATCCGGGCCGAACTCGGGCCCGGCTTTTCCGTCCGCGACTGGATGCAGCTCAACCAGAACCTGTTCGCCGCCCTCAAGTTGGAAAAGGTAGGCATCTTTATCGCCCTGGACCTGATCATCCTGGTGGCGGCCCTCAACATCATCAGCGCCCTGATCATGGTGGTCATGGAAAAGACCCGCGACATCGCCATCCTCAAGTCCATGGGCGCGACCACCGGCTCGATCATGCGCATCTTTTTCTACCAGGGGGCGGTCATCGGCCTCACCGGCACCGTGTTCGGGGTCATGGGGGGGCTCGGCCTGTGCACGATCCTCAAGCGCTACAAGTTCATCGAGCTGCCGAGCAACGTCTACCCCATGTCCACCATGCCGATCAAGGTGGTGCCGCTGGACGTGACGATCATCGCCCTGTCCGCCATCCTGATCACCCTGGCGGCCACCCTCTACCCGTCCTGGAAGGCATCCCGGGTGCGGCCGGCCGAGGCCCTGACCTATGAATAACCGGACGCCGGGCAAAGCGGGCCAAACCCTGCTGCTGCAGGCCGAGGGCCTTCACAAATCCTTCGGCCACGACGGCATCACCGTGGAGGTGCTGCGCGGCGTGGACATGACCGTGGACCGGGGGGAGATGATCGCCGTGGTCGGCGCCTCGGGGTCGGGCAAGACCACCCTGCTGCAGATCCTCGGCACCCTGGCCGAGCCCACCGGCGGACGCCTGACCTACGAAGGCCGCGACCTGACCGCCTGCGGCGAACAGGAACTGAGCCGCCACCGCAACCGCAACATCGGCTTCATATTCCAGTTCCACCACCTGCTGCCGGAGTTCACCTCCCTGGAAAACGTCATGATGCCCGGCCTCATCAACGGCATGGACCCCAGGGAGCTGGAGGAGCGGGCCCTGCACCTGCTCGACCAGGTCAACCTCCTGCACCGCAAGACCCACCGCAGCGGCGAGCTGTCCGGCGGCGAACAGCAGCGGGTGGCCCTTGCCCGCGCCCTGATCATGCAGCCGTCCCTGCTCCTGGCCGACGAACCCACCGGCAACCTCGACTCCCAGAACGGCCGCCGGGTCTTCGACCTGCTGCACAGCCTGAGCCGCTCCCTGTCCCTGGCCGTGGTCATGGTCACCCACAACGAGGAACTGGCCCGCTCCATGGACCGCCGCCTCACCCTCAAGGACGGGGTGCTGTCGGCGTAGGGCCCCGGCCGCCGTGGGATCACCATGCTCTATTTCCTGACCGTCGGCACGGTGCTCGGCCTGTCCGCCGGCTTTGCCCCAGGGCCGCTCCTGGCCCTGGTCATTTCCGAAACGCTCCGCCACGGCATCCCGGCCGGCGTCCGGGTCGCCCTGGCCCCGATCATCACCGACCTGCCGATCATCCTCCTGACCCTGCTGGTCCTGGCAAAACTGTCCGCTTTCCACAACATTCTGGGCGCCCTCTCCCTCGCCGGCGGCCTCTTCCTGCTCATCCTGGCCTGGCAGAGCCTGCGGCCCCGGGGCATCGCCCTGGATATCCGGGAGACCGCCCCCAAGTCCCTGACCAAAGGCGTGGCCGCCAACGCCCTGAACCCCCACCCCTACCTCTTCTGGATCAGCGTCGGCGCCCCGACCATGAACAAGGCGCTCACCCTGCACATTGGCGCCCTCCTAGCCTTTCTGGTCAGCTTCTACGTTTTCCTCGTCGGCTCGAAAATCCTGCTGGCCGTCTTCGTCGGCCGGTCCAGATCATTCCTGCGCGGCCGCCCCTACATCCTCGCCATGCGCTGCCTCGGCCTGGTCCTGGCCCTCTTCGCCCTGGTTCTCTTCCGCGACGGCCTTGCCCTGTTGAAAATACTCAAAGGATGACATGGTTTTTCCCGGTTCAACCGGGTGGACTTCCGTTGAACCGTCCATGCATGAACAGAAAACGTGGCCGAGGCAATGAGTTAAAAAAAAATTCAATATACCCTTATATTTATGGACATCCTCCACTTTCTGTCCAGGGATTGAGAAGCGTCAGACCGTCAACCTATCCTCCTAACAGCGGATCTTGAAAAATAAGCATCGCATCCTTATATAAACAATAAGGCACACCCATCCCAAATTGCATTTCCCGATACGGTGTTACCATATGACTTCGTGCGGCAATGCAGTGCGTACATATTTCTGATGGATTGCGATCGTCAGATGATTTTTAATGTTCTGGCAGGCGTTATCGATAAGTAAAACCGGCCTGCATTGCTTATTGTCTGCCTGATAAGCATTACCCGCCCCGGAGTGCATTATACAACAGTCGGGAAGGTGGTTTCAGTGAGGAAGGAAAAATGATTTTTCAAGGCACCCCAGTTATTCCTGTTATCCGTCCTGTTATCGGTTCATGATGATCATGGACCCTGTCATTCTGGCTTCGGGCACCGCCCTTATCGGTTTTCTCTGCGGGATAATTCTCTACCGTGGGGATTACTGCATGGTAGCCATGCTGCGTGATTTTTTTCTGATCCGCGACACAACACTGCTGCGCTCATTCGTCCTCTATTTCCTGGTAACTTCCCTCCTGTTTCATGTGGGAGGCCGGACCGGGATGCTTCCTTTCCAGCCGCCGCCGACCTTTGCCCCGGCATCGGCCGCGACCCTCGCAGGGGGCCTGCTCTTCGGAATCGGCATTGTCCTTGCCGGCGGGTGTGTGGTCGGCACCCTGTACAAGATGGCCGGCGGCAGTCTAGTCAACTGGATCGGCTTTGCCGGCATCCTGGCCGGCAGCCTGCTCTATGCCGAGATTCACCCCCAGGTCCGCTCCTTCTCGGCCCAAACCACCTTCACCACTTCCGTATCCGTTGCCCAGCACCACCCGGCCCTGCAAACCCTTTTCCTGGCGGTGCTCCTCGCCCCCTGCCTGGCGGCGATATGGCGCTGGACGGTTTCCGGCAAATTCCAGGTCACCGGCCATGCCCGGGGCTATATCCAGCCCTGGAAAACCGCCGTATTCCTGGCGCTGCTCAATGTTTTCTACTATTTTCTTGCCGGATATCCCATGGGCATTACCACCGCCTATGCCAAGATCGGGGCCTACCTTGAACAGATGATCCTGCCCGATCATGTCGCCAACCTTGCTTATTTTCAGAACGATTCCATCTCGTTTTGGACCGGGGGAGTCCTGGTCAGCGGCGGCGCCGGACCGCGCATCGATCACATCAGTTATACTCAGCTTACCCTGATCGTCGGCATTTTTGCCGGGGCCCTTGCCGCCGCCGTGTATTACAGGGAATTCAGAATCCATGGTCTGCCTCCCAGGCGGCAGGGGATTGCGGCCCTGACCGGCGGCATCCTGCTGGCCCTGGGCGCCCGCATTGCCACCGGCTGCAATCTGAATTTTTTGCTGGGGGGGCTGCCGCTGCTGGCCTGGCAGGGATTCTTTTTTTCCGGGGCGATGATTGCCGGGATGTGGATCGGGACACAGATTCTCACCCGGCATGTGATAAAATAAATTGATGATGGTATGGATTGCCGAAAGCGAGGAGGACAGGATGGCTAAGATTCGGACAATCGAATTGAATATCCTTGGGCAGGTCTGTCCGGCATGCCTTCTGGTGGTGCTGCGAGAGCTCAACACCCACCGGAAGCGGCTCAAAAACGGCGAGGCAAGACTGATCGTCAAGACTGACCACCGGGACACCACCCGCACCATCCCTGAGTCGGCCCGCAAGATGGGTTATGACGTAGAGGTGCGAAATCTGGATACCTGTTATGAAATCACCATTGGCAAAAAAGAATAAACCGGTCGGCACCCCGGCCGTGGACAAAGAGGTGGCGGCCCTGCAGAAGGAAATCAGGCGCCTCAGGAAGGAAAATGTCAGATACACCCGTTATATCCGGGAAAAAACCAACCAGTTGCTCGAGGTCATGGGCACCTTGCCGCTCCGGCCCGAGGAATTCGACGACAGCGAACTACTCAGTCTCGACCCGATAGGCATTATTGCCGGTTCCTTTGCCCAAGTCTACGAATACCTCAATGAAACAATCAGCGATCTGAGTGAGGCCCGCGATGAACTGCAGGCGATTTTCGACGCCACAGGAGTGGGAATCTCGATCATCGACCAGGATTTCGCCATCGTCAAGTGCAATGAAAAGCAGCGGGAACTCCTTGTTGACCGGCATCAGAAAAATGTCTGCGGCAGCTACTGCTACGAGGTCTACTGCCTGAAAAACGGACCGGGCCTCGACTGCCCGGCAGTGGATACCTTTGCCACCGGTCGACCGGTGGTCGTCGACGAGGTGCGGAAGAAAGACAAATATTTCCAACTCGTCACCACCCCGTATGCCAAGGGCACCAATGGCGAGGTAACCCGGGTGATCGAAGTCGCCCTGGATATCACCGCCCGCAAAAAAGCCGAAGAGGAAGAACAGCGGCAGCGCGGCTTTTACCTGGCCGAAAAATCGAAACTGGCTTCAGTCCTGCAAAGCCTCTCGGAAGGGTTGCTGGTCACCGATTCCCGGAACCGGATCATCTCCGTCAACGGCTCCGCCCTGCAGATTCTCGATCTTTCGCAAAAACAGGTGCTGGAACTGAAAATCGACGAGCTGTTCGCCGAAAGTCCGCCCGAATCGCGGGCCATGTTCGATGTCAATACCCTGTACGCCTGCCAGAATGTCGAACTGCCCTTCCGCGGAGAAAACAGGAAACTGCTGCTGTCGGTTAACGCGGTGCCCCTCTTCGATCCCGACGGCACCGCCATCGGCCGGGTGTTCACTTTCCGGGACATCACCGAGGAAAAACACCGTCAGGAGATCTTTCACCGCACTGAAAAACTCGCTGCGATCGGTCAGCTTTCGGCCGGAATCGCTCACGAGCTTAATACCCCGCTCGGCAGCATTCTCGGCTACGCCCGTCTTCTCCTCAAGGGAAACAGTCTGCAGCCCGACCAGCGGGAACGGTTGGCGATCATTGCCGAGCAGGCTAAAAAAAGCAGCTCAATTATTCGCGAACTGCTTGATTTTTCGAGATTGTCGACTCAACTGCCCAGCCAGGACGCCTGCTGTGACCTCAACAATGTGGTGACCGAAGCGATCCGGGTTCTGCAGACCGAGATGGACAAAAGGTTCATCAATATCAAGCTCAACCTGATGCCGGTACTGGAAGTGGAGGCCGATCCGAAGCGGCTGGAACAGGTGCTGGTCAACATCCTGCTCAACAGCGCCCAGGCCATTGGCAGCGAAGGTGAAATCGACATTTCCACCCATCATGCGGAACATGAGGCCAGGATCATTGTCCGGGACAACGGCCCCGGCATTCCCACCGAAAACCTGTCGCGTATATTTGATCCGTTCTTCACCACCAAGCCGGTGGGCACCGGCACCGGCCTCGGGCTGTCCATCTGTACAGGCATCATCAACGATTATGGCGGCGCCATCGATGTGCGCAGCATCCCGGACGAAGGGACCGTCTTCACTATTATACTGCCCCTGTACGAAGGAACCAATGGATGACAAACTGAACATTCTGGTGGTGGATGACGACCTGCGAATGCGGGAACTGATCCGCGATACTCTTGCGGAAGTTGAGCTTACGCCGCAACTGTACGGCGACAGCCGGGAGGCCCTGCGCCTTCTGGAAAGCGAACCAATCGACCTGGTCATAACCGATCTGAAGATGCCCCATATCGACGGAATCGGTCTACTGGAACGAGCCAAGCAGTTGAATCCTGAAATCCTGGTGATCCTGATTACCGGCTACGGAACCATTGCATCGGCCATCGAAGCCATGCAGAAAAACGCCTACGATTATATCCAGAAGCCGTTCGAGCCTGATGACTTCCTGCTGGTAGTCCGCCGGGCGATCGATCACATCCGGCTGCTGCGGGAAAACCGGCGGCTCAAGGAACAGGTGGCCGGCCTCGGCTTCGACGAACTGGTCGGCAACAGCAAGGGCATGAAGGATCTGCAGGCGATGATCGCCCGCATCGCCCCGCTCGATACCACCGTGCTTCTGCAGGGGGAGACCGGCACCGGCAAAGAGCTGGTCGCCCGGCTGATCCACCGCGGCAGCAAACGCCTTCGGGCCGCTTTTTTGCCGGTCAACTGCGGGGCCATAGCCGAAACGCTGCTCGAATCCGAACTGTTCGGCTACGAAGCGGGTGCTTTCACCGGTGCTGACAGGAAGAAATCGGGCATGTTCGAGGCCGTTGCCGGCGGCACCCTGTTTCTGGACGAAATCAATGCCACGTCGCCCCAGTTTCAGGTGAAGCTGCTCCGAGTCCTCCAGGAAGGCGAAATCATGCGGGTGGGGGCGACGTCCCCAACCAGGGTCGATGTCCGGATCATCGCCGCCGCCAACGCCTCCCTTGAAAAGGAGGCAGAGGTCGGCCGCTTTCGCCGCGACCTCCTCTACCGGCTCAACGTCATTACAGTTGATATCCCCCCGCTGCGCAAACGCCAATCTGATATCCCCCTGCTTGCCCACCATTTCTGCAACAAATACAGTCGGCGCTACCAGAAGCAGATCAGGAGCATAGCCAACGAGGTTCTGGAACGACTGCTGCATTACTCATGGCCGGGTAATGTGCGGGAATTGGAAAACGTCCTGGAAAGGGCGGTGATCATGGCTGATAGTAACAGCATTTCCACCGTTCATATGCCGAACACGGCCGCCGAATCCCTGCCCCCGGAATTCCTCTGCGAAGGCTTGATTTCCCTGGCCGAAATGGAAAAAGTGATGATCGAGCGTACCCTGCAGAGCCTCAACGGCCACAAGGGCCGGACCGCGGAAATCCTCGGCATCAGTCCGACCTCCCTGTGGCGCAAAATGAAAAAGTATCGGCTGCAGTAGCAGCACCTGCCGCAGGCGAGCCGGACATTTCATTTCATATTGCAATATTCTTTCATTCTGAAATATCCTTTTTTTGCCTATCTCATTAGAATATTTGAATAATTTTTTTGGCACTCCTCTTGCAACTCCATGGCAACTGCATTTTTCCATTCATATGAGGAGGAGACAATGACCAAACGGAAAATGAACACCATCCTGGTTTCGGCCGTAACGGCACTGCTACTGGTAACTGCGTCAGCATTCGCGGGCTTGTTGGCAAGCCCCGAGGAAGTCAAATCAATTGCCGGCAACCCCGATGTGAAAATCGTGGATGTCAGGTACAAGGCGGATGCCTATGGCAAAGGTCATATCCCCGGCGCCCTGCAGGTCAACTGCCGGGTCGACCTGGAGGATTACACCCGCTACACCCCCAACAAGTATCCGCAGCTTGACCAATTTTTGGACGTTATGGCCAGGCTTGGCATTGACAATGATGACACGATCATTGCTTATGATGACATGTACGGCATCTTCGCCAGCCGTTTTCTATTCATAATGGAACTCTACGGTCATGATCCGGAAAAGCTGAAACTGCTCAACGGCGGCATCGGCCAGTGGCAGAAAGAAAATTACGAGGTGACGACCGAACCGACTGTCGCCGCATCAACCCAACCCTACAAAACTTCGGGGCCGAACAATAACCTGCTGGTCACCTGGAACGATGTGCTGCATGACGCAGTTGAAAAGCAGGACAACAGTGTCGTTCTCCATGACACCCGGCCTGAAGCTGAATTCCGCGGAGAAAACATCAGGGCCATCCGGGGCGGTAATATCCCTAACTCCATCAACTTGCCCGGTTCTTCTGCCGCCAATGACAAGGAAACCCAGCTCTTCAAACCTGTTGACCAGATCCTCGAGACATTCACAGCTGCCGGGATCACCCCGGACAAGACCATCTATACGTACTGCCACAGCTCATACCGGGCTGCCCAGACCTACCTGGTGCTCACCCGCATGCTCGGCTACAAGGATGTCAAGATTTATGACGGAGCCTGGATGGAATGGGCCGTTCTCACCGCCCTGCCTTCCGAGAATACGAGTTGGCTGGCTGCCATGAATAAGTAAATGCGCAGACAATAATCCGCTCTCAAGGCGCACCTCATTTGGAGTGCGCCTTTTTTGTTTGGTGGCAGATTACGGAACACTCCAAGGTAATTAACCAATCGGCCTCTTCCTGCTCATCCTGGCCTGGCAGGGCCTGCGGACCCGGGGCATCGCTCTGGATATCCGGGAGACCAACCCCAAATCCCTGGCAAAAGGCGTGGCCGCCAATGCCCTGACCCCCACCCCTACCTCTTCTGGATCAGCGTCGGCGCCCCGCGACCATGACCAAGGCGCTCACCCCGCATATCGGCGCCCTCATGGCCTTACAGGTCAGCTTCTATGTCTTCCTCGTGGGCTCGAAAATCCTGCTGGCCGTGTTCGTCGGCCGGTCCAGATCATTCCTGCGCGGCCGCCCCTACATCCTCACCATGCGCTGCCTCGGCCTGGTCCTGGCCCTTTTCGCCCTGGTTCTCTTCCGCGACGGCCTTGCCCTGTTGAACATACTGTAAAGGAGGATTTGCCTTCTCCCGGCTCATCCGGGTGGGCTTCCGTTGAACCGACCATGCATGACCAGAAAACGGTGACAAGGCAATGAGTAGAAAAATTTCAATGTACTGCCCCCCTTCCCCGATCTCAGCCAAAGAGAAGTTTCGCAGGAGGCCTGTTCAGAAAAACGCGACATTTTCCCTTGCCGCTCAAAAAATTCCAGGATACATCAATATTAAGAAGGTGTATGCAGGAACATCAGAAATGCAGCAACCACAGAGCTTCAATAATCGAGGGGGCTTGTCACCCCGAGAATGTTTCTTCCGGCGCAGATGCCAAACGTTGCCACCCAATACAGGTAATTGGCCAGCTTTCTTTCCGAAACCAGTTGTTGCGCTCAAGAAAGGACTTACAAACGTAAGCGCCTAAGCAACCACACCCAGGCTATCCGGCACATTCAATTGCTTCGGAGTAACATTCCACGGCAGCAGGGCCTCGTAGTCCTCCAGTGAAGA
>JALHJD010000303.1:2270-5122 GCA_022837185.1 Desulfobacteraceae bacterium | reverse complement strand
TACCTTATCAGATTCCTCCGGTTATATATTCGACGAACAGGGGATCGACCGGGAAAAGCTGGCCTTTGTCAAACATCTGAAGAACATCCTCCGGGGCAGGATCCGGGAGTATGTGGAAAAATATCCCCGGGCGGTCTATACGGAGATCGATCCGGATCGCGACCACAATCCCCTGTGGTCCCATGCGGCCGACTGCGCCATGCCCTGCGCCACCGAGAACGAGCTGAACGAAAAGGACGCAGTCAATCTTGTCCGGGGCGGCGTCAGACTGGTCTGCGAGGGGGCGAACATGCCCTCGACGCCGGGGGCCATCGGGGTGTTCGGCGGCCACGGGGTCCTGTTCGGTCCAGGCAAGGCCGCCAACGCCGGCGGCGTGGCCGTTTCCGGCCTGGAGATGGCCCAGAATTCCATGCGGCTCCATTGGCCGAGGGAAGAGGTTGATGAGCGGCTGCGGCAGATCATGAAGAGCATCCACTCCATTTGCCTTGATGCAGCGGCGGAGTACGGCATGGAGGGCAATTATCTGGCCGGCGCCGATATCGCCGGCTTCGTCAAGGTGGTCAACGCCATGCTTGACCAGGGCCTTGTCTGAAGGCCGCAGCGAAATCGGGAAGACACTCTATGACCTTGCGCGGGCAGCGGGACAATGCACGGGAACTGCGGATCGACAGCGAACTGGAGCAGTATTTCGTCGATATCAGCGTCGGCTGCCCTTACGGGCTGGAACGGCTCGCCGTCTATCATCAGGCGGTCTTTGCCTCCATGGGTGATGAGCAGCTCGGCATGTTCCTGGCCAACGGCTACCGGCGCAACGGCAACTGCATCTATTCCATGCGCTGCCCGGACTGCAGTGCCTGCGTGCCCATCAGGCTCAGGCCCGCTGACTTTGTCCCCAACCGGAACCAGCGGCGGACATGGAAGAAAAACGCCGATGTGACGGCCGGGATCGCACCGCTGCGCATGGGCAGGGAAAACCTGGATCTGCTGGACAGGCATCTGCGGACACGGTTCCCGGAGGGAAAAAGTTCGGCCGAGGAATATTACACCGGTTTTTTCATCAGCGCCATCAGCCGCTGCTTCGAGATCCGCTACCGGGTGGCGGACAAGCTCATCGGCGTCGCCATCGTCGACGGGTCCGCCGACTGGCTCAACGCGGTCTATTTTTATTTTGACCCCGCCGAGGCCTGGCGCAGCCCGGGCACTCTGAATATCATCCATCTCATCCATTTCTGCCGGCGCCACGCCATAAAGCACCTCTACCTGGGCTACGTCATCGAGGAAGTGCGGGCGATGCGGTACAAGGCCGCGTTCAAGCCCCATGAACTGCTGCTGGACGGCCAGTGGCAAACCAGAAGTCAGAACCCGGCTGCGCCGGGAGTGGGCAGTTTGTAGGGCCCGTAGGTTGGGGTGAGCCTGAGAACCCCAACAATTTCCACGGGTTGCGTTGGGCTTCGCAAGCTCAGCCCAACCTACGCCAATGCGGGGACGAATGACTGGAGGACGCACCGGCAGTTGGCGTGAAACATCTCCCCGCCTCTCAACGGAGAAATCGGGGATGACAGTTTTGATTCGGTGTGGAACGGACGGCTGACATATTGTACAATACCTCAATTTTCGCGTTGATGAATGACAACAGGCAGGTGACGTGCAAGCTCTTTGTTCCTTTTTCCCGATTCTGATCACGACAGTCCTGCTCGTGTCCGCCGGCATGGTCCATGCGGGGGCCGGCATGCCTGACGGGGTCATTCCGGACGGTTTGCGGAGCAATCCCAGGCTGCTTCATGCCCAGGAAATTCTTGCCGATTTTGCCGAAGGAAAATTTGACACAGGGGTAATCGTCACCCTGCGGCCGCCAGCGCCGGCCTCCGACCTGACCGTCCACTCGCGCCGATCGGTCCGGGCTCCGGCGGAATTTTCGCGGCCGGGCGCACCGCCCTTCTACAATCTGCGGGACAGGGCGATTCGGGAGGAATTGCGGGCCATTGTGGAGGAAACGGTGAGCCGGGCCGCCAACCGCCTCGGCGGGGACGGGCTGCAAGTCACCCGGCGCTTTTCCTATCAGTTCGGCTTTGCCGCCAGAATTACCCCGGCGGCCCTGCAAAGGCTCGCGGCCGAGCCGGAGGTGCTTTTCATCGAAAAAGATCGTATCCTTTTTCCCCATCTCGCCCAGGGCATCCCCCTGATGCAGGCAACGCTCCCGCGCGCCGATTACGACGGTTCCGGCCTGAGTATTGTCATTTGCGACACCGGGATCGACACCTCGCATCCCCGGCTCGGCGGAGGCGGTTTCCCCAATTCCAAGGTGATAGGCGGCTACGACGTTGGCGATGATGATGCCGATCCCCGCCCTGACAGTGCGAACGGCGAGGCGCATGGCACGGCCTGTGCGGGTATCGCCGCCGGAGATGCCGGCACCTCCGGGGACTATATCGGCGGCGTCGCTCCTGGCGCCAGGCTGTACGCGGTGAAGATCTCCTCGGGCGACACGGATACCGCCACGACGGCAGCGATGATAGCAGCATGGGAGTGGGCCGTGACCCACATGGACGATGATCCTGCCCATCCTGTCAAGATCATCAGCACCAGTTTCGGGGGCGGAAAGTTCAGTGCAACCTGTGACGGAGAATCCCCGGGCATGACTGGTGCCGCCTTCAACGCCCTGGCCGCCGGGATAACCATCTTCGCCTCCTCCGGCAATGACGGGTACTGTGATGCCATTGCCTGGCCGGCCTGCATCTCCACCGTCAATTCCGTCGGCGCGGTCTATGACGGCAGTCTGGGCACCCTCGGGTTTTGCGTCGACGCATTATCCTGCGCGCCGAAAGTAGAACATGATGATTGTTCGCCGGATT
>JALHJD010000303.1:0-2216 GCA_022837185.1 Desulfobacteraceae bacterium | reverse complement strand
ATTCCGCCCCCTTCCTGACCCTGCTGGCTCCTTCCCATGACGCCTTCACCACCGATATTGTCGGCGGGGGAGGGTATTCCGTCGACGACTATGATCCGTCATTCGGCGGCACCTCGGCGGCCGCTCCCTACGCGGCAGGGGCGGCGGCGGTGCTGCAGAGCGCGTCAATGGCCGCAACCGGTATCTTTTTATCCCCCTCCCAGGTCAGACAGTATCTGGTCAACACCGGCGACAGTATAACCGACTCCAAGGTTTCGCTGACCAAACCCAGGATCAACCTTGACAATGCCGTCACCGCGTTCCTGTCTGAGACTCATACTTTAACGGTGACCAGGACCGGCACGGGTTCGGGAACAGTCTTCTCCGACCCGGGGGGCATCAACTGCGGCATGGACTGTTCCGAGGGATTCGCCGCGGGCACACGGGTCACGCTGACGGCCGTGCCTGACTCGGGCGATCGGTTCAAGGGTTGGGCCGGGAACGGCTGCATGGGAACGGGCCCCTGCGTCCTCAGCATGGATATGGACGGAAATATCACCGCTGAATTTACCTCTTTTCCCTGGCCCCTGTTTCAACCGGCCTTTACAGGCCGGGGCGGCGTCGGGGACGAAACCTCGTCCGCCAATGAGTGATGAGAAATAGAAATTTGATTGCCACTACTCCTCAGCCGCGATGTGTCATGAGACAACCGATTGATTGAGGGTGTTTTGTGATTTTTTGTGGCACCGGCACTGTATTTGCTAAGAATTGGTGGTAATCACAATACGAAATGATGCTCCAGCGAGAGAAACCCTTCCCGGCCCGGCATGTTCGGCGGGAATATGCAAGCCAATCGAAAAGGATAAACCATGAAGAAAAGAGGGACAGTTCTGTTTGCGGCGTGGTGCGGCGCACTGTTGTTCATTTGGACCGTCATTCCCGCCTTCGCGCAGGGCGGCGGCCCCTCCTCCTTTGTCATGAGCGCGGAGGTGAAACAGCAGTTGAGCGCCCTGGCAAAGGATAAAGCGGCATGGACCTCGGCCCAGAAAAAGATGAGCTCGCAGCTCGTCCACGCCGTCAAGGCCAGGCGGGGCGAACTGGAGCAGATGGGCCTTTCCTCCCTGCGGCCGGGCGTCAAGGTGGAAGACGACGGCACGGTCCTGGTCGATATCAAGGCCAGGGTGACCCAGGGTCTGCTGGCCGACATCGAGGGTCTGGGCGGGGTGATCGTCAATTTTTATGAGGAGTATGATGCGATCCGGGCCAGGGTGCCGTTGGAGGCGGTGGAAGCCATCGCCGAAGACGATGACGTGTTCCGCGTCGGCCCGGCGGAGCGCTACATCCTCAACAGGATCAACACCAGCGAAGGGGACGCGGCCCATGCCGCCAATACAACGCGCCGCATCTATAACCGCACCGGCGCCGGGGTCAAGGTCGGGGTCCTGTCCGATTCGGTGGATTTTCTCTCCTCCGTGCAGTCCTCCGGCGATCTGCCGTTTGTCACCGTCCTGCCGGGGCAGGCGGGCCTGGGGCGGACCGGCGAGGGCACGGCCATGCTGGAGATCATCCATGACCTGGCGCCGGGCGCGCAGCTCTATTTTGCCACCGCCGCCAACGGCGTCGCAAGTTTCGCAAGCAATATCAATGCGCTGGCCAATGCCGGCTGCCGGGTCATCGTCGACGACGTCTTCTACCTCAGCGAGTCGCCCTTCCAGGACGACGTCATTGCCCGGGCGGTCAACACGGTCACCTCCCGGGGGGTCCTCTATTTCTCCGCCGCCGGCAACCTTGGCAACCTGAGCAGCGGCACTTCCGGTGTCTGGGAGGGAGATTACAGACCGTTCAGTGCTGAGGGAGATTATGATTCGGTTCATGATTTCGGCAGCGGTGACTGGCGCAACCGTATCAACAGGGGCACCCCCACGTGCTACACCCTGTTCTGGTCCGATCCCCTGGGCGGTTCGGCCAATGATTACGACCTGTTCCTGGTTGATCCGACTGAAACCATAATCATGCTTGCCTCGGACGATCTCCAGGACGGGGATGACAATCCCATCGAGGGAATCTGTCCGGATTTTGAAACTACCGGCTATCACCTCGTGGTCGCCAGATGGACCGGCGAGGACCGGTTCCTCCATCTGAGCGCCAACCGGGGCACCCTGGAATACGCGACCACGGGCCAGATTTCCGGCCATGCCGCGGCCGCCGACGCCTTTGGTGTCACCGCCGTGGGCGCG
>JALHJD010000017.1 GCA_022837185.1 Desulfobacteraceae bacterium | reverse complement strand
CGACTGGCCCCTGGACATCAAGGGGGTTGGACTGGTTGCGGCCAGGGACTACCTCACCGGTCCTGAATTCGCCGCCCTGCGCTCGGCCAAGGTGTTCAACTTCTGCCGCTCCTACCGCTACCAGAGCACGGGCTACTACGTTTCCCTGCTGGCCGCGGCCCGGGGGCATAAACCGCTGCCGGACATCACCACCATCCAGGATTTCAAATCCCAGACCATTCTCAAGATAGCCTCGGACAACCTGGACCATATCATCCAGCGGAGTCTGGCCAAAATCAAATCCCGGGAATTCGTCCTCAGCATCTATTTCGGCCACAACGTCGCCAAGCGCTACGAAACCCTTTCCCAGGAGCTGTTCCGGCTGTTCCAGGCCCCTTTTCTGCGCGCCGTGTTCGCCTATCACGAAAAAGGCGGCCGCTGGCTCCTGCACTCCCTCCGGCCCATTCCCACCGGGGAAATCCCCCCCGAGCACCTTGATTTCGTCCTGGAGACGGCCCGCCAGTTTTTCCGGAGCCGCAGAAAAAGGGTCCGGCCGGCCGGCTTCCGCTATGATATCGCCCTGCTGCACAATCCCGAGGAAAAGGAGCCCCCTTCCAACAAGCGGGCGATGCGGAAATTCATGCGGGCCGCCGAAGCCGTGAAGCTGGAACCGGAACTGATCACCAAGGACGATTACGGCAGACTGGCGGAATTCGACGCCCTCTTCATCCGCGAGACCACCGGGGTCAACCACCATACCTACCGCTTCGCCCGGCGGGCCGTGGCCAGAAACCTGGTGAGCGTCGATGATCCCGAATCGATCCTCAAATGCACCAACAAGGTTTTCCTGGCCGAGCTGCTGCACCGCCACCGGGTGCTGACCCCGCGCACGGTCATCGTCCACAAGACCAACGCCGGCCTGCTGCCGGACAACCTCGGCTTTCCCTGCATTGTCAAGCAGCCGGACAGTTCCTTTTCCCAGGGCGTGTACAAGGTTGAGAACAGGCGGGAGCTGCGGGACCGGATCGAGAAAATGCTGGAACGGTCCGACCTGATCATCGCCCAGGAATTTCTGCCCACCTCCTTTGACTGGCGGGTCGGCATCTTCGACCGGCGGCCCCTGTTTGTCAGCCGCTACTACATGGCCGATGAGCACTGGCAGATCATCAAACGCTCCACCTCCGGCGTCAACATCAAGTACGGCCGGGTCGAGACCCTGGCCGTGGACGAAGCGCCCCCCCGGCTGATCGATAGCGCTCTCAAGGCGGCCAACCTCGTCGGCGACGGCCTGTACGGGGTCGATATAAAACAGGCCAGAGGCAAGTTTTATATCATTGAAATCAACGACAACCCCAATATCGACGCCGGCTACGAGGACCGCGTTCTCAAGGACGACCTGTACCTGACGATCATGCGGGTTTTTCTGCAGCGCATTGAAATGCGCGCTGCCGGTAGGATGGGGCAATGACCTCCTCTCCTCCCCATCTCTTCGAGGGCTACGGGATCGAACTCGAATACATGGTCGTCCGCAGGGACAGCCTCGACATCCTGCCGATAACCGACAAGGTGCTCTTCCATGCCGCCGGGGCGCCGACCGCCGATATCGATCGCGGCCCGCTGGGCTGGTCCAATGAACTGGTCCTTCATGTCATCGAGATCAAGAACAGCGGCCCGGTCGATTCCCTTGGCGGACTGGCCGGGAAGTTCGCCGGGGAAGTGAGGGAGATCAACGCCATTCTCGACCCGATGGAGGGCTGCCTCCTGCCCGGGGGCATGCACCCGTGGATGGATCCCCACCGGGAAACCCGGCTCTGGCCCCATGGCAGCCGGCATATTTACCAGGCCTATGACCGCATCTTCGACTGCCGCGGCCACGGCTGGTCCAACCTCCAGTCCGCCCATCTGAACCTGGGCTTCAACGGCGACGAGGAATTTGCCCGCCTCCACGCGGCCGTCCGGCTGATCCTGCCCCTGCTCCCGGCCATCGCCGCCAGCTCCCCGTTTGTCGAGGGGCGGCCCTCCGGCCTGCTGGACACCCGTCTGCACTATTACCGCCGGAACCAGGGTCGCATTCCCTCCATCACCGGCCTGACCATTCCCGAGCGGATCTCCACCCGGGCGGAATATGTCGAGCGCATCCACAACCCCATATTCAGGGATATAGCCCCGCTTGACCCGGACAATATTCTCCGCCATGAATGGCTGAACTCCCGGGGCGCCATTGCCCGTTTTGAACGCAGCGCCATAGAAATACGGCTCATCGATATCCAGGAATGCCCGAGCGCGGATCTGGCCGTGGCCTCGGCGGTCATCGGCGCCCTCAGATGCCTGACCGGGGAGGAATGGTCCAGCCGGGCGCGGCAGCAGGAGCCCGGCGAGGAACTGCTCCTGGATGTCCTCCTGCGCTGCATCGAATCCGGGGAAGAGGCGGTCATCGATCAGCCGTCCTATCTGGCCCTGTTCTCCTTTCCCGGCCCCAGGGCCACCGGCTCGGAACTGTGGACCCACATGGCCGAATCCGCCGGCCGCCTGCTCGCGGAAACCATGCCCTACCAGGAGGAACTGCGGCGCCTGCTCAGGCACGGGACCCTTGCCGGCCGCCTGCTGCGGGCCGCCGGCCCTGACCCCGGCCGCGGGCGGCTGCGGGAAGTGTACCGGGAACTGGCCCGCTGTCTTGCCCATGACGAACTCTTTCTGCCCTGAACCCTGCCGGCTGCTCGTCACCTGCGAGCACGCCCGCAACAGGATACCGGCTGCCTGGCGGCCCCTTTTCGCCGGCAGCGAGGCGGTACTTTCGACCCACCGGGCCTATGATCCCGGCGCCCTTGCCTTGGCGCGGGCACTGACCGGCACCTTCGGGGCGGGACTGCTTTCCGCCTCCGTCAGCAGGCTGCTGGTGGACAGCAACCGCTCGGAAACCAATCCCCGGGTCTTTTCCGCTTTTACCCGGAAGCTGGACCAGGGCGCCCGGGAGCGCCTGCTGGCCCGCTATTACCGCCCCCATCTCAAGGAGGTGACCGATACTGTCGCGGCCGCCGTCAGCCGGGGCCTGGTCCTGGTGCACATCGGCGTCCACACCTTCACCCCGGAGCTGCGCGGCAGGGTCCGCGGCGCCGATGTCGGCCTGCTGTACGATCCGGCCCGGGAACCGGAAAAAGCATTGTGCCGCCTGTGGCAAAGGGAGCTGCGCCAAAGGGAACCGGACCTGCGGGTGCGCAGAAACTATCCCTACCTGGGCAGGACCGACGGACTGCCGGCCCTGCTGCGAAAGCAATTCCCCGCTCCCGCCTACCTCGGCATTGAACTGGAAGTCAACCAGCGGCTGTTCGCGGCAACAAAAGCCGCCGCCCTGGTGAAAAACATCGCCCCCTCCCTGTACGCCGCCTTGCTGATCTTCTGCCGGGACTTGAGGTCGGGCGGGATCTGTCCTGGAAAAAAAAATGACATCTGTTATAATTCAAATCGATTGTCCGGAAGAACGAAATAAATGAATTTCGCGGTTTCCGGCCCTGATCACCCTTTTTCCGGCGCAATGAGGAACAATGCCACGACACCTCCGCCGACAACCAGGACCGTGGGAATTATGATGTATTTGACGTGCAGAACCGCCAGGACGCCTAATCCGGGAAGGTGGTCCGGTGCCCATGGCCGGTGAGTTGAAACTGAAACTGCTGCTCGGCGGCAAGGCGAAACAGGTGGCCGTCAACAGGGTCACCGTCTCCGTGGCCCCGACTTCGCTCCATCCGCTTCCGGTGGACGTCCGGGTGTTCGAGGAGGATACCCATCTCGTCCTTACCGTTGACCCGGTCATGCGGTTCACCGAGGAGCATCCCATCCGCCTGCTCAACAGCCTGTCCCAGGGAAAATCAAAACGGCCCGGTTCGGTGGTCATCAACGGATCGAGCTGGTACGCGGTGGTCCATAACCTGGACGCCGAACCGACCTCCCGCCTCGACTGGATCAAAACGGCCTATGGCGAAATCTTCCGCCAGGCCGAGGTCCGCCGGGTCCGCAGAATCGCGGTCCCCCTGCTGGGCAGCGTCCATGGCAACATGAAGCCGTGGGAGAGCCTGGAACTGATGCTGGAGGAAATCGCCGCGGCCCGTTTCCTGCTGCTCAGGAACATCATCATCCTGGCCGCCCCGGCCCAGGTCAAAACCATCAAGGCAAGACTGTTCAGGAGTGTCCAGTAAGGAGGCGCCGTCTCAGGAAGAGGGCCGCCCGGTTTCCCCGGTCAGCTTTTTGCAGTACACCGCCTTGCCGTCCCCCGGGGCATAAAAATCGGCCAGCAGACATTCCAGGCTGTAGCCGCATCGCTCATAAAACGCCCGGGTGCCCGCGTACTGCACCCGCTGCGAAGTGTCGACATAAACCCGGCCGCCTCCGGCCTCCCTGATTCTGCGCTCCGTCAGCCGCAGAAGCTGACCTCCCACCCCCCGGCCCTGGTAATCGGGGTGCACCGCTATCCAGTAGAGGTCATACCCATCCCGGGTGCACGGGATGGGGCCGTAGCAGGTATACCCCGCCAGCCTGCCGTAGTGCTCGGCAAACAGGAAATGGTAGCCGCTGGCCTCCCCCTTGAGCAGCCGCTCCCGGACCAGTTCCGAGGCCACCTCCACCTCCCCGGCCTGGAAGAAGCCGGTGACCGCAACGAGCTTTTCGATCCGGCCGATATCTTCCTCGACCACCTCCTGCCGGAAGCGCAGCCCGTGGATCCGGTTTTTCTGTTCGTGCCTGGTGCGGGCCCAGCGTTCGATGGCTTCGGCGAGCCCCTTGAAAAAGGAGAGGCCGTTCCTGCCCAGGGTCCGGCTCCGGTAGCCGCCCTCCTGAACAACGACGGTCGGCAGCCCCAGAGAGCCGACGGCCTCGCCGTTCATCTGGAAATCCCTGGCCCCCAGGCTCCAGGTGCCGGTGGGGTCGCCCTTGGCCGGGTCGAGCCCCAGGGCGACGACCAGAAAGGAGGGACTGAAGGCTTCAATCCTTTTCAGCCCCCTGGCCAGGGCCTTGCGGTACCCGCCGCCGTCCAGCTTTTCGGGCAGGGGCAGGTTGAGGTTGAAGCCCTCGCCCTCTCCCTCGCCCAGTTCATCGGCAAAGCCGGAAAAATAGGGGTAGGCGAAGGAGGGGTGCCCGTGCAGGGAGACGGTAAGCACATCCGGGCGCCGGTAAAAGATATCCTGCTGGCCGTTGCCGTGGTGGTAGTCGATGTCGAGGATGGCCACCCTGCCGTAATGGCTCAGATACTGGGCGGCGGCGGCCGAATTGTTGAAATAGCAGAAGCCCCCGAAAGACCGGTGTTCGGCGTGATGGCCCGGCGGCCGGACCAGGGCGTAGGCAAGCCTCCGGCCGTGCAGTACTTCCCGGGCGGCGGTCAGGGCGCAGTCCACCGCCCGGCGGGCCGCCGGGTAGGCGTTGCGGTTGACGGGGGTGAAGGTGTCGATGCAGTAATAGCCGCTGAGGACCGACGGCTCCCTGGGCGGCCGCGTCTTGTTGCGGATGGGAAAGACGTAAGGGTAGAGGGATTTTCCTTCCGGGACATCGTTGCAGGCCCGCTTGAGGAAGCGGACGAAATCGGCGGCGTGCACCTCGAGCAGGTGCCGGTCGGGAAAGGGATGCGGCGGAATCCTGGTAAAAAGGCCGCTCTTGTCCAGTTCGGCCAGGATGGTGCTCACCCGGACCGGCGATTCCACGTAGCCCCGGTCGGCGACATGGTGGATGTCGTGGCGGTCGTTGACCACCAGGGCGATCTGTTCAAAGGTCCTGCCCGCCGCCGAACTGACGACCGCCTCCGGCTTGACGTAGCGGAATTCCCGCAGCCGGACCGGATCGTCCCGGAAGGAGCGCACCACCTGGTCGACGTACTCGGGCGGACAGAGGTCGGCATATTTCCGTTCCAGCACGGCCCGCACCACCTTGCGGGCAAAGGCGCGCCGCAGAGGCTTTCCCCCCGCGAGGCCGTCATAGACGAGGTGCGGCATGCAGGTGTCCTCCGGCCGGACCGGAAGTTCATACTCCGTATTGACGACCGGCCTGGCGCCGTAGCGCTCATAAAAGCGGAGCCGGGACCGATTCTCCCTGAGGAGGGCGGGATCGGGACAGTTTTCCGCGTCATCGGGCAGACATTCGAAAAACAGGCCCTTGACCTTCAGGGCCTCGGCCTCCTGCCGCACCCGCTCATAGAGGGCGCCTCCCAGACCGCCCCCGCTGCGGCCCGTGGCAGTGGCGATCCAGTCAAGATAGGCAAAGCCGATCTCCGGTTCATGGAGCAGCAGAGCGAATCCCTTCACCCTGCCCTTCATGCTTTCGGCCACGAACAGGATGGGGCGGAACCTCTGCTTGAAGGGGTTGCGCAGCTTCTCGCCGATGGACGCGATTTCCTCCCCGGACACCGCGTCAAAGCGTGACTGCAAAATATCCTCGACCTGGCGCAGGATCTCCCGGTTCACCGGCAGGACATCATCATAGATGCGGCGGATGCGCAGCATGGTCACCTCTCTCCGGCGGCCGCGACAATGCGGGCCACCGCCCTGTCGAAATCGAGGCCGGCCCGGGCCGCCGCGGCGGCAAACCCGGCATCCGGCGACAGGCAGGGATTGGCGTTGATTTCCAGGATAAAGGGGCGGCCGCCGGCGTCGACCCGGAAATCGACCCTGGCATAGCCCTCCAGGCTGAACTCCTCCCAGCAGCGCCGGGCGATGTCCCGCAGCTCATTCAGCAGCCCGGCATCACCGCCCGGGAAATCGAAACGGCGCAGGGTGTGCGTGCCCGCAAAGGAGCGCTCATCCCACTTGGCCCGGTAATCGACTATCCGGACCATGTCCGGGCCGTATCCTTCGAAAACCATCTCGGCCGGCGGCAGCACCTCGGGGCCGTCCGGACCGGTCAGCAGGGAAAGATTGAACTCGCGGCCGTCGATGAATTCCTCGGCAAAACAATCCCCGCCAAGCAAAGGACTCCGCCGGCGCATTGCCGCAGCCAGCACCGCCGCCGAATCGGTTTCCACCACCGCCCCGTCATCGAGGCCGATGGAGGCATGCTCCCACACGGATTTGATTATCCATTTGCGTGCTCCCGGCGGCAGCGGCGGCGGAACGGAGCGCGACGGATACGGACCGGTCCAGGCCGGAGTCGGCAGGCCGGCGCGGCGCATTTTCTCCTTGGCCATGATCTTGCTGGACGTCTGCAGGATCGCCTCGGCCGGCGCCCCTGTATAAGCAATGCCCAGGGCGTCCAGCAGATAGGGCACCAGATGGATCAGCCGGCCGTGGCCGTCCAGGTCCTCCACCAGGTTGAAGACCAGGTCGGTCCCGGAAGCGGAAAGTTCCCGCCGGACCGCCTCGAGATCGAGGGTGCAGGCAATGGTTCTCCATTGGAGGCCCAGCCGGTTGAGCGCCGCGCCCACGGTATCGGCCTGGACCAGCACATCCATGGCATCCGGCCCGTCCTGCTCCGACACCCGGTTATGGAGGACCGCGATCCTCACCGGTTCAGCCTCCGGCCTGCTCATTCCAGGATTTCCCCGATCAGCCGCCTGTAGGGAATGGACAGCATGTTGCAGATGATGGGCAGGTCCGAATGTTCCGGATGGATGCCGGCCAGGGGATTGACCTCCATGAACTGCGGGCGGTCGGCGTGGTCGCAGCGGATGTCGATCCGGCCGGCATCGCGGCACCCGAGCACCCGCCAGGCATCCAGGGCAATGCGCTCCACCTCGGCCGCCAGCGGTTCGTCACCGGGCCGGACCAGCCGGTAATCGACCAGCTCCTCGGAATTCTCCTTGTTGGTGTACGAGTAGACCCCCGGCTCGGCGCGCTCGCCCAGAAGGACCTCCATGGAGCCGATGACCCTGGCCTCGTTGCCGGTGCCGACGATGCCCACCGTGAACTCGCGGCCGGACAGATAGGGCTCGATCAGCACGGCCTGGCGGTAGGTCTGCAGCAGCCCATCCACCCTGGAGGCAAGCGCTTCCCTGTCCCGGACGATGGAGGCGGCGGTGATCCCCTTGCCCGTGCCCTCCGCCACCGGCTTGATAAAATAGGGCGGGGGAAAATGGACCCGGGCGGCGTCACCGGGGGCGAACGCCACCAGGAAATCGCTGGTGGGCACCCCGGCGTCGCGGATCACCCGCTTGGTCATGCCCTTGTCCAGGGTCAGGGACATGACCAGGGGATCGGAAAAGGTGTAGGGAATCCGGTAGGCGTCCAGCAGGGCCGGCACCTGGGCCTCGCGGCCGATGCCGTGCATCCCTTCGGCGATGTTGAAGACCAGGTCCCAGCGGCGGCCGGCCACCAGGGCGGCGGCCAGTTCCTTGATATGGCCGATGCGCTCGGTCTCGTGGCCCAGTTCCCGGAGGGTGTCCTCGATGGCAACAATGGTTTCGTCGCGGTCGAATTCGGCGGTTTCATCCTCGCTGTACCCCATGGCCAGGTAGGCGGACCGCAGGTCATAGGTCATGCCGATTTTCATTGTTTCCGTGTCCTTGGTTCTGTGAGTCCCGCAAAAATTGCATCCACCGGGATCGATCCATAATTTTCATATGCCCCGGCATATTTCCAGACAATTGTCTTTTCCATCAGGATGGAAATGTCGAATAGCTTTGCCTGTCCCATGACTTTTCGATTTCGTTCCCGATTTCGATGAGTTGTTTTCTGTCCTGCTGTATGCAAATTGGAGTCCATGGGATGAGTTCTGAACACAGCGTATCAATCGCCGCTGCGGAGCGGACCGCCGCCAAGGGGATGAAAGAAAACGCCCGCCCCGAAGGGCGGGCGGATAAACCACCATCCTGCAGGGGGATCAGTTGACGTCCGGATAGCGGAAGCATCGCTGTTCATAATTACGCAGCAGCAGGTCGTCGCCCTCCCGTCCCGTCACCGCTTCCGGCATCAGCGGAATCTTGCCCCCGCCGCCGGGAGCGTCGATGACATAGGTCGGCACCGCATAGCCGCTGGTATGCCCCCGCAGTCCCTGGAGGATTTCCAGGCCCCTGGCCACCGGAGTGCGGAAATGGGAAGAACCGGTTATGGGATCGCACTGATAGAGATAGTAGGGACGGACCCGCATTTTCATCAGGCCGTGCAGCAGCTTCTTCATGGTGGCCACGTCATCGTTGATGCCGTTCAGCAGCACTGTCTGCGAACCGAGCGGGATACCGGCGTCGGCCAGCATTTCGCAGGCGCGGTGCGTTTCCGGGGTGCACTCGTCCGGATGCATGAAATGCAGGCTCATCCACAGGGGATGATACCGCCTGAGCATGCGCGTCAGCTTCGGTGTCACCCGCTGGGGCAGGACCGCCGGAATCTTGGTGCCGATGCGGATGATCTCCACGTGGGGAATGAGACGCAGGCGGGCCAGGAGCCACTCGAGCTTGTTGTCGCTCAGGAGAAGGGGATCGCCGCCGGAAAGCAGCACGTCCCGAATCGTCGGGGTGGCGCTGATATACTGAATCGCCTGCTCCAGCCGGGCCTGGTTGGCATTGAGCGACCCGTGTCCCACCACCCGCGAGCGGGTGCAGTAGCGGCAGTACGTGGAGCAGAAATCATGGACCAGGAACAGCACCCGGTCCGGATAGCGGTGGACCAGACCGTGCACCGGGCTCTGGGATTCCTCGCCCAGCGGATCATCCGCCTCGCCAGGGCCCCGGGTGAGTTCATGGATGGTGGGCACCACCGCCCGCCGCATGGGATGCCCGGGGTCATCGGCCGGCACCAGGCTCAGGTAATACGGGGTCACCGCGAAAGGCAGCTTGATGCCGGTTTGGCCCAGGGCCTGCTGTTCCTCGCTGCTCAGACTGAGCATGGACTGCAGCCTGTCCGCGGTGCGGACACGGTTTGCAACCTGCCAGTGCCAGTCGTTCCATTCCCTGGCACTGATCCCGGGATAAAATTTCTTGCGGAATTCCCGGGTCAGGACATTCTTCTGCTCTTTTTTTCTGCGATGGAGGGGAAAGGGGAGAATGGAGGATGCTGCCGCGGCAAGAGGATGATTGGGGAGAAGGGTTTGCGTCTTCGGACCTGGAGGCTCCTCTTCGGCCTCGAGGATTTCGCTCAGGCAAGATGGAGGTTCATCGTTCTCACACGTCTCGATTGTCTGCGACATTGTCGGCTCCTTGATCAGATATTTCCTGCGGAGGGACGGCTGACAAGCCAGCCGCCCGCGGTCTTCTCTTTCCCTTTTTCTCCGGGGAGAAAGGCCTTTGCACCACAAGGTAATTTACCGCCTTATAGATGCAATTTTTACGGAAAGCAAGAAATATCTGCTCGTCAGGTCAAATAATTTTCTCCCCGATTTCCAGTACATAGCCCAAACTTCAGGAACCGGATCACCAGGGCTTCCGTCATTGTCCGAAGATTAAGCAGAACTGGTCCGAACCGGCCCTCAAGGCCCGCAAAATCAAGCCCGGGCGGAAGGCGAGCGCTCAGACCGTGAATTCCCGGGACGGCTGGTGCCGGCAGTTGGCCGGCGGCAATCCAGAAGTCAGAAGACAGAGGACAGCATCCGGCTGCACCGAGTCGGCAGTTTGCAGTCGGCAGTTTGGGTTTGAAGCCTGACGGCTTGCCTGAATGAACGGCCCCTCACCCGGCCTCCGGCCACCCTCTCCCGCAGGTAGAGGGGATTACTCAAACCCCCTTTTCTCCCGGGGGAGAAGGTGCCCCGCAGGGGCGGGGGTTTCAACGGCGCACCGGCTGATGACGAGAGTTGGGCAGGGGAAAGAGAATTCTCCGCCCCCCCGTAATCCCGAGAGGAACCGCGGGGGGCGGAAAGAAAGGAAAAACGCGCACTGCCGAGTCAGGACGCGGACGGCCTGATCCGGCGGCGCAACTTTAAGCGGTCCGTCGGTCAGGCGACGGCCAGCCGCAGCAGGTCATGCAGGGCTGCTATGCCCGCTTTATCTCCTTCCCCTGCCACCAGCAGGTGATGGGTTCCGGCTGCGGCCAGCACCTTCAGGGCATTCTGCACGCTTTCCGACTCGTCAAGCTGGGCGCAGGGGCTCTTGACCGGCTGGCCGGTGATTACTTCGCATTTGGTCAGAAATTCGGCCACTCTGGCCGTATCAAGATCATTTTTGCCGACTATGCAGTCAAGCACATCCATCTCGGAAACCAGGCCGGTCACCGTGTCATCGCTCTTTACCAGGACGGCGGACACCTTGGCGGCCACCATTTTCTCTATAACTTCCCGCATGCTGCTCTGCATGCCGACCACCGGCACGTTCCAGTTCGCTGCATCCCTGATGCTCGTCTGAAGCCCCATGTTCTTACCTCCTTGTCAGTACAGTAAAATATTGGAAACGCAACCAATTCCATCGGGTCGGCTGATCCGGACATATCCGGCCCGAAACACGGATGTCTTTCAAACGGGGGTCCCGGTCACGTCCCCGGTATGCCTATCCCCGGGATCCTCGGCCCGGACCGTCCCTGCTCCACTGTGAAGGTTTTTTCCACCCGGGGCTGAATCCGCTCCAGCAGGCCTTTCCGCTCCAGGTAGGGGCAGGGTTTGCCGTACGGGAAACGGCGGCACTGGTCGGGCCGGGCTTCGTGAATGGTACACCGTCTGCTCATCCTGTCCCGGGCCAGAAAAACGCAGGAACCATCCTCCCTGACCTTGAAGGTGTACTTGTTCTCCAGGTACAGGTTGCGAACTTCGCCGTCGGAAATTCCGAAATGGCGGGCCAGCCGGTTGATGTCAACGGCCGTGAGCAGCAGCATGGACCCTTCCAGGCGATAGCAGCAGTAGCCCGGGCAGTAATTGCAGTAGTTCATTGCACAGTGACCCCTGATCCCCTCTGAACTTAGAGATACCGGAAATATATACCATGTGCAACATGGAAACGAAACAGAAGGCGACTTCCGTCCTGATTTTCCCGCCTCCCTCGAGCCGCCCGCCGCCGGGACGGTCCTGGCCGGCAGAAAGGAGGAAAATTTTCGTTTCCGCTGTGCATTGGTGTACAATTTGCTTGAAATGCGGTAGTTTTCACCATCATCACAACCGGTGCTCCGCTGCCCGGCAGCGGCCGCGGGAGACACGCATAATCAAACACAACCAGGAGGGTTGGCGCATGGTCTATCCTGACATTGCAGGGCTTGAAAAAATCGCCCGGTTCATCCGCTCCGTCATACTGACGGCCACGACCAATGCCGGGTCGGGGCATCCCACTTCCTCGCTTTCAGCGGTCGAGCTGATGACCGCCCTGCTGTTCGGCGGCATGTTCCGGTACGACGCCGATCGGCCCGACCACCCCAACAACGACCGGCTGATCTTTTCCAAGGGCCATGCCTCGCCCCTCTTCTACGGCCTCTGGGCCGCGGCCGGCAAAATCGACGAGGAGGAGATGATGACCTACCGCCGGTTCGGCAGCCGGCTGGAGGGACATCCCACCGTCGCTTTTCCCTACGCCGAAGCGGCGACCGGGTCCCTGGGACAGGGTCTTGCCATCGGAGTGGGCATGGCCCTGAACGCGCGGCTGGACCGGCTGCCCTATCGCACCTATGTCCTCATCGGCGACAGCGAGATGACCGAAGGCTCACAGTGGGAAGCCATCCAGCTCGCCGCCTATTACAGGCTGGACAACCTGACCGGGATCATCGACGTCAACCGGCTCGGTCAGCGGGGCGAAACCATGTACGGCCACGATCTCGATGCCTACCGGGCCAGGGTTGCCGCCTTCGGCTGGCATACCATCGTCATTGACGGACATGACTACCGGCAGATATCGGACGCCTACCGGGAGGCGCAGGAGACCGAAGGCCTGCCGACCATGATCATCGCCCGGACATTCAAGGGCCGGGGCGTCTCCCTCGTTGAAAACAGGGAGGGCTGGCACGGCAAACCCCTGCCCAGGGAGGAACTGGACAAGGCCCTGGGAGAACTGGGAGAAGTGGACAGGAGCGTGCGCGGCTCCATCCGGAAACCGGACGACCTGGAACCGCACCGTCCCGCGGCCGCCGGGATTTCCGAACCCCGATACCAGCCCGGCGAACAGGTGGCCACCCGCACCGCCTACGGCAGGGCCCTGCGGCGGATCGCCCCCGGCTTCCCCGCCCTTGTCAGCCTTGATGCCGAGGTCTCCAATTCCACCATGGCGGAACTGTTCAAGGACGCCTGCCCGGAACGTTTTTTTGAAATGTATGTCGCCGAGCAGAACATGGCCGGCGCGGCCATCGGCTTCGCCCGCCGCGGCAAGATCCCTTTCGTCTCCACCTTTGCCGCCTTCATGAGCCGGGCCTACGACCAGATCCGCATGAGCCGCTATTCGGACGCCAACATCAAGTTCGTCGGCTCCCATGCCGGAGTTTCCATCGGCGAGGACGGTCCCAGCCAGATGGGCCTGGAGGATATCGCCTTCTTCCGCACCTTGCTGGACGGCGTGGTCCTCTACCCCGCCGACGCGGTCAGCACGGAGAAGCTGGTGGAGGAAGCGGCCCGGCACCGGGGAGCCGTCTATATCCGCACCACCCGGGGCGCCACCCCGGTCATTTACGGCAGCGGCGAAGCCTTCCCCATCGGCGGCTGCAAGGTCCTGCACCGCAGCGATGCCGACGTCATAACCCTGGTGGGCGCCGGCATCACCCTGCACGAAGTCCTGGCCGCCAGGCAGATGCTCGCCGCCGACAACATTGCCGCCCGGATCATCGATCTCTACAGCATCAAACCCATTGATTCAGCCACCCTGCGGCAGGCGGCCCGGGAAACGGGGCTGCTGCTGACCGTTGAGGACCATGTGGCCGAGGGCGGCCTGGGTGAGGCCGTGCGCAGCGCCCTCTGGGACACCGGGGCCAGGGTGGCCGGCCTGGCTGTCGGTAAAATTCCGGGAAGCGGCAAACCCCGCGAACTCCTCGAATTCGAGGAAATCTCCAGCAACGCCGTTGTCCGGCTGGCCAGGAAACTGCTGGGAAAGGAATAAGATGCGCCCACGGCGGGAGGGCGTCTCTTTCATCCTTTACTTTCTCACAGGATGGCATACAATTTGATTTATGAGAAGTGAAGAAGAACAATCAAAGGAGGCAGATCATGTACGATAAGAAAGAATTATGCAGCAAGATCATAGAGCTTTATCCGGATATCGGTGAATGCGGCCTTGATGTCGAGGTCGAGTACAATGCCGAAAAAAAGGTGTGGATCGTGGACCTGAAAAAGGGCAGCCATGAACTCAAGCATCACCTGGAAATTCCCGATGCCGATCAATGCATGGAAGGCAAGCAGTGCGTATCGCTCGGCCTGGAAATCGCCCAGTTGAAAAAAAATATCCAGGGCGAACAGTTCTAAGGGAGAGGACTGCCACCGGCCCTGCCAACTCAAGGATGGCGCCGTTTGCTTCCTCTCCTCCCATCGCCGGATTCCCTGTTCGGCCCGACGCACCCGGTCGAACAGGGCGCCGGCCGCCTGACGGCCCCGGTCAGCCTGATTCCCCGTGATCCAGCTCCCGCCTGCAGGAGGGACATACCAGCTGCACCACTTCCGCCTTGAAGCGGCTGCCGGCATATTCTTCCAGGCTCCGCCAGCTCCCATCCCCGTCAAGAATTTTTTTGCAGCTCAGACAAATGGGCAGAATCCCTTCCAGAGATTCTATCTTTTTTAACGCCTGGATCAGATCATGCAGGAGGTCTTCCTTTTCCTGCACACTCTTTTTACGCTCCATTGAATAACTGATCGACTTGTTGAGCATGGCCGGGGACAGATGCTGTTTTTCCAGGTAATCCTGGGCCCCGTAGCGGACGGCCTGGCGGGCAACCTCCTCATCCTGCAGTCCGGTCAGTACGATCAGGGCGGTGCCGGGAAATTTCGTGATCACCCTGCGTACCGTATCCAGCCCGAGGGAATCGGGCAGGGAAAGGTCAAGCAGGACAACATCGAAATCGCGGCGGGCAAGCTGGTCCAGGGCCGAGGCGAGGGTTTCGGCGACCGCCAGGTCGTACGCGGCATTCTGCTGTTCGGCAAGATATTCCCGGACCAGGAACACATCCCCCTGATTATCCTCAACCATCAGAATGGATAATTTATCCATCAACCACAATCCTCTCCATGATAATGCGTGGGCACATTTTCTTCACACCTGGTTTCTGCAAAAACCATACTCATTTCCGGCAGAGACGTTCCGAGGTGAATGATTTTCATTCTTCCTTCATCCGGAACGGTCGGAAAAACGGGGGCGGCATTCCGGAGCGGAATAAAGCATTGTACGTTGGGGATTTACCTGGTACATATTTGCAGCATGCAGGAAACAGTTCCACGCTTTCTTCTCCACCGCCGACGAGCCGCCGGCCATGGCCGGGTCATCCCGCAACAACCGGACCCTCCGCCATCGAACATGCCCGCTTGTGCAAACCGGCGCTGTTCCGCCGCCGGACAGGCAACTTTCTCCCGGGGGCATTATTTTTTTGACTGATTCCCCGGTCATGCGGTAATACATGGCAAGACTTTCTCATATGAGAAACATTAATCTCCAAGCCGATTTTGCAAGATGCTGCAGACAGGCCTTAAACTGAACATATCAACCCCCACCGCCGCCGTACTGATCGTTGATCAGGACAGGAAAATCTTTGACGCCCTGGCGAAGCGGACCGAGGAGCTGGGCATTCAGCCCAGGCATGCGGGCACCCTGCAGGAAGCCCTGCAAAAAAACTGCAGCGAGGGGTATGATATCATCCTGGCCCGTGACATTCTGCCCGACGGGGCAGCCTGCTATGCCGTCACGGAATTCCTGGCCGAACCGGCCACTCCCGAAATCATCATCTACACCACGGGCGGTGACCCCGACCAGGCTGAACTGGCCTTGAAAAGCGGCGTCTGGGATTATGTGATCGACCCCGTTCCCGAGAATGTCCTGCCGGAACTCATGAAGCGCGCCCTGCGCTACCGGCGCAGTAAAATCGCCGACGCCCAGGCGGAGGAAAAGGAAATCTGTCACCTCCTGTCCAACCACGGCATCATCGGCCGCAGCAGTGCCATGCAGAACTGCCTCAATCTTGCCGCCCGGATATCGCAGTCGGATGCCAATGTGCTGATCACCGGCGAATCGGGCACCGGCAAGGAGCTGTTCGCCTCGGCCATCCACAATTTCAGCTCCAGGGCCGGCAGCAGCCTGATCATCGTCGACTGCGCGGCCCTGCCTCCCACCCTGGTCGAAAGCATATTGTTCGGTCATGCCAAGGGTTCCTTTACCGGCGCGGACAAAAGCCAGCAGGGATTGATCAAGCAGGCTGACGGCGGGACCCTGTTTCTTGATGAAATCGGCGAAATGCCCCTGGAAATCCAGAAAAAATTCCTGCGGGTCATCCAGGAGCGCAGGTATCGTCCCGTCGGCAGCAATGTCGAACTGCGAAGCGACTTCAGGCTGATCGCCGCCACCAACCGGGATCTGCAGGCGATGTCCGCCGAGGGCACCTTCCGCGAAGATCTCCTCTTCCGGCTGCGGACCTTCCACCTGGAACTGCCTCCCCTACGCAACAGGACAGCGGATATCACCGAACTTGCCTATTATTTCCGCGACATCTTCTGCAAGCGCAACAAGCTGAAGAAGAAAAAATTCTCCTCCGATTACCTGATGGTCCTCACTCAGTATGACTGGCCGGGCAATGTCCGGGAACTGTTCCAGGCCATGGAACGCTCCATCACCGACGCCCAGGACAGCACAACCCTCTACCCCAAGCATCTGCCCGCCTCCATCCGCATCCAGATAACCCGGAAAAAGCTGCAGGAGCAGAAGGAATCCTCCCCCCCGAACCCGCAACCCTCTCCCTCTCCGCCCGCTCAACCCGACACCGGCAGCATGCCGACCATCAAGGAGGCCAGGGAACAGGCCATCGAGCAGGAGGAAAGAAGATATCTCGAAAAACTGCTGGCCAGAACCAACGGCAGTGTCAAGCAGTGCTGCACGATTTCCGGACTGTCCCGGTCCAGGCTCTACGATCTGTTGAAAAAATATCAGCTCTCCAAGTAGACGACTGCACGGCTGCACGGGAGAGGCGGCAGTCGGCAGTTGGGGGTTTGAAGCCTGTCGGCTTATCGGCGGTGCAGCACCCTTCTCCTGGGGAGGTAAGCGAACAAAGTGAGACTCCGGGTAGGTGCCCCGGAGGGGCGGATGAGGGGTTTCACCCACGGCATATTGCCTGGTGACGGGAGTCGGCGCAACCTCTCTGCCTGATCTGTAGTTATATTATTCATGGGGTTGACAGCGGCCGGCTCAGGGCACAAGCTGTCCTCCGGCTTCTGCCTCCTGACATCAAGTCCGACCAGGCAAGACAGGATTCCTTTCCTGTCGGACAGGGCCGGCGGCGAAAATTACGCTCCGGCCCGCCGCCATCGGGCATCCTGCCAGGGTGCCGGCAATGGCCGCTGGTCGACGGCAATCGGATGACCCGGGCTGATGATGGCATGCAATTTGTAACGTCTGCCTGGCAGCACAAAAATCAAGACAATTTCACCGCGGAGAGCACATGGACTATACCATACAGATTGCCGGAGAGGCAGGACAGGGCTTGCAGACGACGGGTGCGTCCCTGGTGCGGATTTTCTGCCGGCTGGGGTATCACGTATTTTCTCACCAGGATTATATGTCCCGGGTACGCGGGGGCCACAATTTTTACCGGATCAGGGTTGCCGACAAGCCCCTGAGCGCCTCCCGGCAATCGATCCACATTCTCGTCGCCCTGGATCGGGACAGCATCGATATCCACCGTGACGAAGTGCACCAACACGGCGTGATCCTCTATGATCCCGGGGACGCGGCTGAACAGCCCGCCGGCGCCATATTTCTCCCCACCCCCTTCGCCCGGCTGGCGGAAGAGAAAGGCGGCAGAAAAATCATGGCGAATTCCGTGGCCGTGGGCGCTGTCCTCGGCCTGTTCGACATGGGAGTTGAAACGGCTGAAACCGTTGTCCGGGAATCGCTGGAGAGCAAAAGCGATGAGGTCATCGACAGCAACCTCCGGGCCCTGCGCGCCGGCCGGCACCATGTCAGGGAACATTGCACGATCCTCGATAATTTCCGGGCTGATCCGCCCGGCTCGGAAAAACTGATGCTCATCAACGGGACCCAGGCCATCGGCTTCGGGGCCGTCACCGCCGGCTGCAGGTTCTATTCCGCCTATCCCATGACTCCCTCAACCGGAGTCATGGTCTATCTTGCCGGAAAATCAGAGGAACACAACATCATCGTCGAACAGGCCGAGGACGAGATCAGCGCCATCAACATGGCCCTGGGCGCCTCCTACGCCGGGGTCAGAGCCATGACCGGCACGTCCGGCGGCGGCTTTGCCCTGATGACCGAAGGGCTTTCCCTGGCCGGCATGACGGAGACGCCCATCGTCATCTGCGAAATGCAGCGGCCCGGCCCGGCGACCGGGTTCCCCACCCGCACCGAGCAGAGCGACCTGATGTTCGTCATTTATGGCGGGCACGGGGAGTTCCCGCGGGTGGTGCTGACTCCGGGCACCCCGGAACAGGCTTTCCTGGCTGTCAACAAGGCCTTTGACCTGGCGGAAAAGTACCAGATTCCGGCCTTTGTCCAGGGAGACCAGTACCTGGCCGACTGCGAATGGACCTGTGCGGGGTTTGACTTCGGCAAACTGTCGTACCGCGACTACCGTCTCCGCGGCCAGGCACTGCGGGAACTGACGGAGTACCGCCGCTACGCCTTCACCGAAAACGGTATCTCCCCGCTGGCCGTGCCCGGTGAATCGGAGCACCTCGTGGTCGTGGACAGTGACGAACATGACGAGGACGGCCACATCGTCGAAGACGGGCCGACCAGGATTCGAATGGTCGAAAAAAGGCTGCACAAAAAGCTCGAGCGGCTGCGCGGCGAAATTTCCCCGCCCGAGTTGTACGGCGCCCCCCGGCCGGAAACCGTTCTGGTCGGCTACGGCTCCACCTACGGGGTGATGAGGGAGACCGTTGACCTCCTCGCCGCAACCCGCTCCGTTGCCATGCTTCATTTCAGCGAAGTTTACCCGTTTCCCCGGCCGGATGCCTTTGATTACCTCGGTCTTCTGAGGGGAGCCCGGCATACCCTGTGCGTCGAATTGAACGCGACCGGGCAGTTCGCCCGCCTGCTGCGCGCCGAAACCGGATTCGTCTGTTCCGGCCGGGTGAACCGCTACGACGGCCGGCCGTTCACCACCGACGAACTGGCGGCGGCGGTTCGGGCCCGCCTCGAGGCGGAATAACTTACTCATATCATCCCAACCACAGGAGTACAGGATGGCGGACAAAAAAGACTACCAGGGACAGAAGCCGGCATGGTGCCCGGGCTGCGGGAATTTCGGGCTGCTCAACACCCTGCAGCAGACCCTTGCCGATCTGGACATCCCCCCCCATCAATATACCATTGTCTCGGGGATCGGCCAGGCAGCCAAACTTCCCCACTACATTCGCTGCAACGCCTTCAACGGGCTCCACGGCAGGGCTCTTCCCGTGGCCAGCGGCATAGCCCTGGCCAACCACGAGATGCTGGTCATGGTGTCCACCGGTGACGGAGACTGCTACGGTGAGGGGGGCAACCACTTTGTGCATGCCATCCGCCGCAACCTCAACATCAAGCTCTTCGTGCATGACAACCAGATTTACGGTCTGACCAAGGGCCAGGCCTCGCCGACCAGCATGGAGGGAATGGAGACCAAAACCCAGCCCTTCGGCTCCCTGTCGGCCCAGCTCAACCCGCTTTCCCTGGCCATTGCCCTTGACTGCAGTTTTGTGGCCCGCGGTTATGTCGGCGACATGAAATTCCTCCAGCACCTCATGACCGAGGCCATCCGTCATCCGGGTTTTGCCTTGATCGACATTCTTCAGCCCTGCGTTACCTTCAACAAGATCAATACTTTCCAGTGGTACGGGGAACGGGTCCGCCACCTGGATGAGTCCCATGACCCGGGAGACCGGATGCAGGCCTTTGAGAAATCACTGGAATGGGGAGAGACCATTCCCACGGGCATCTTTTACCGCCATGCGCGGCCCCTGTTTACCGACAAAATCCCGCCGCTGCGCCAGGCCCCTCTGACCCGGCAGCCCTTTGCCCAGGAAAAAACCCTGGACCTGATCAACGAATTTTTCTGATCGGCGCGGCCCCGGCCTTCCGTTCGTTCCGCCGCCGGGAGTCCGATACGGCCGGACGGGGGGGCGGGATCCGGGTCATTGCCCGGCCGGCACAGGGGAACCTGAAGAATATCCACGGTACGGGAAGCTGGCACGGTTCTTGTTACCTCGTCCATAAGCACTGAGCAACGCGAACAATCACCGATAAGGAGGTCGACAATGCAGGAAATAACCGTGGCCGGAAAAAATATTGGCATCGATGAGGAAGGGTATCTTGTCAATCAGGACGACTGGAACCTCGATGTGGCCAGGGAATTGGCCAAACGCGCCGAAATAGGCGAACTGGACGACGAACAGATCGCCATTATTGAGTTCATGCGGAATTATTATCATAAATTCAATGCTTTTCCCATTCTCAATTATGTCTGCAGGCATGTGGGGCAACCCAAGAAGTGCGTCAACAGGGAATTCATCGATCCGATGAAGGCCTGGAAGATCGCCGGTCTGCCCAAGCTGGAGGGGGTCCATTTCGTCACCGTTGACGGCAAGAATTACATTATGGAGGATTTTCCGGGATAAAAGATCACGCGGGGACAATCTTCATGCAAAAAATAGCTCTCGGCTCCGACCATGCCGGTTTTTTCCTGAAGGAAAAGGTCAAGGCCCATCTGCGCACCCTGGGGTACCGGGTGCTTGATTTCGGCACCGACAGCGGAGAGGACGTCGACTATCCGGACTTCATCCGGCCCGCAGCCGAGAGCGTTGCCCGCGGCGACAGTGATCTCGGCATAGTCTTCGGCGGGAGCGGCAACGGCGAGGCAATGGTCGCCAACAAGGTCAGGGGCGTCCGCTGCGCCGTGTGCTGGAACAGCGAAAGCGCCCGACTGGCAAAAGAACACAACAACGCCAACCTGATTTCCATCGGCGCCAGGATGGTCAACGAACAGGAGGGAATCGCAATTGTTGATGCCTGGCTTCAGGCCGGGTTCCAGGGCGGACGCCACCAGAGAAGAATTGAGAAAATGGAGCATTGAACCTGTCCTGCCGGGCAGACCCTGCCGCCCGGCAATCTATCCCGCCGCAGCCGTCCCTGGAATACACCTTTCCGCCCCTCCGGATGTTTCTGCCCCGCGCCGCCATCGGTTTGATCCCAAAAATCCGATCACCCGGCAACAGGATAACAGCGATCAATGGGACCTGCGCCCATGCGGGCGGGTTGCCTCCCTGATATCAGCGGCCGGGCGACAGACGGCTGGTTCAGGCGGCAAGTTTGCGGGCGATTCTGGCCACATGTTCACCCTGAAAACGGGCGCCGGCAATCTCATTCTCATTT
>JALHJD010000302.1 GCA_022837185.1 Desulfobacteraceae bacterium | reverse complement strand
CACTTCTGAAGGGCCATGGTCACCGCCCATGGCATCCAGAGCTATGCGCACGTTCCTTCCTACCCGAGGTCTTCCTCGAGGTGGATAACAGCCCTGTTCTTATACGTACCGCATCCGCCGCATAAACGATGAGGGAGCTTCGGTTCGCCGCACTCGGGACAGGCAACGGTGTTGGGCGGTTTCAGGGCGTCATGGGCCCTCCGCTTCCTGGTTCGTGAATGGGAATGCCGTCTCTTGGGTAAAGCCATTTTTTTTCCTCCACTACCGCGGTCACAGGGCCGCGTTCAGTTCTCTTGTTCTCGGGCCGGTCGCATCAGCCCGGTTAATTCCTGCGCTTCCCGGCAAGCCTGGCCAGAACGGCAAACGGTGAATCGACCTCTTTTTCTGCACAGCCGCACCGTCGTTCATTCAGGTTGGCGCCGCAATATTTGCACAATCCAAGGCAGTTTTCGCTGCAGAGCTGCTTGGCAGGCATATTGAGCAGAACCTGCTGCCGCAGGATTTCCCCCAGGTCCACCACCGGTTCTGCAACCTGGATCGTATCCAGCTCGCCTTTTCCGACTTCCAGGTCCTGCATGCGCCAGTGCCGGTCATGGTCGGCCAGTTCGACGATCAATTGCAGGTCGGAATCGAAATCATACCGGTACTCGGTCAGGCACCGGTCGCATTCCAGGCGAATGCCAGCCTTGATGCTGCCCCGCAGCTCTATTTTATTCTCGCTTCGCTTGACGAGAAGAATTTGAGCCGTCACCGGGTCCGCGGCATCCCGCAGATGCTCGGGGAACCAGGACGGTTCCGTGATCTCAAACTGAACTCCGTGCTCGGGAATTTCGGAGAACGGAATTTTTCCTGTCATTTTGGCCGGGCCTGCGCACATTATAAAAAATTAAACTGTGGACTATACACAAAAATATTTTTCAAGGCTATGAGAAAATGCAAGAGACCGAAAATCAGGCGGACTTTCCGGGTCGCCCGGCGGATCGGCCGGTGCTTTCCTCCGGCCTCCGGCAGGAATCTCCGGCGCTATACCGGCCCTGGTCGCGACGGCATCAGTTTGTGCCGGTCGCATCGCACTGAAGAGACGATATCAATGGCGGGGCGCTCCGACTCCCGACGCCGGGTTCAGCAGGAGGGGGGAAGAGCTGCCCGGGGGTGCGCGTCTGCATGCTCCGGTACGCGGAGGGCAATCAGGACGTGCCCGGATCCACGGATAGATCGGTGGGACAGGGCTTGCCGACGCTTTTTTCAAGTTCCTGGATCTTATCCTCCATCCGCTTGAGAAGGGATGGATAGCCGTCCTTGCGAATGATCTCCCTGAACTGCTCCATATAGTTGCGAACCAGGCTCACCCCTTCGACAACGATGTCGTAAACCAGCCACTGGCCGTCTTTGAGGAGCATGATATAGGAAACGGGGATGACCACATTCTTATCGATGATATCGGTTTCCACCTGCGCCCTGTCGTTTTTCACCCGCTGAGCCCTGAAGGCAACCTTCTGATCGGTGTAATCCTCGATTTTGCCTATATAGGCATGCTCAAGAAGCGTAGTAAACAGCCCGACAAAATGATCCTGCTCCTCGCCGGAAAGATTGCGCCACTGCGGACCCAGGACCCGTTTGGCCATTTCGCCGAAGTCAAATCGGTCCTGGGCGAGCTCCATCACCTTTGCCCGGCGCTTGAAGCACGCCTCTTCCCCCTTGAGTTCGGGATCGGTGAGGATCTCGACAACCTTGTCGACGTACGGCCGCAGCTGCTCGGTCGGATCGGGGGCCTTGGCGGCATGAACGGCACCGGAACCCCCGGTCAGCCAGAGGAGGAAGAAAAAAATGGTTGAGAACAGAATGTTGTCCTGATGAAACATAACAAACCTCGTGTATTGATGAAAGTATGCAAGCAGTTCTGCCAGGCAATCAAGGCCGGGGCAAGGCCTGCGGTTCAGGGGTCTGTCCCCGGGCGGCGCCGGGCCGGAAAAATTATTCAGCCTCGTCGGGCCCGGATCGGGACTGCCCCCTGACCTTGCTCCGGTATTGAAAATACGCATTCCGGAACGAGATATACGGATCAAAAAGAACGGATTTCAGTTCTTCGTACTCCCCAAGATGCATTGACAGCTTGTTGGTTTCCTTGCCGGCGTAGACCGCCCCCATATCATAATAATCATCGGTCCAGGAATAATAGGGCACGCCTAAACCGTCGACCACCGTCCCGGTGAAATCACGGATGGTTGAGGAACCGTAGAAAGGCACAACCAGATAGGCCCCGTCCCCCACGCCCCAGACCGCCAGGGTCTCGCCCAGGGTGGCCTCGACGGGCGGGACGTCGAACACCCGTGTCGCCGCATCGCCCAGCCCGTAGATGCCGAGGGTGGAGTTGATCAGAAACCGGGTCAGGACCTCGCCGGAGTCGCTGAATCTGCCCTGGAGAAGCGCATTCAGGAAGCGAACCGGTTCCTCCAGGTTGCGGAAAAAATTAAAGATGCATTCACGCAGGTCCAGCGGAACAGCGGAGGCGTACAGCGTGGCCACCGGCTCCATGACATAAATATACATCTTGTCATTGAAGCGGAAAATCACTCTGTTCACCGGTTCCAGGGGGTCGCCCGCCTCCCGTGAAACATCGTCATACTCGTAAAAATCGTCGCTGAGAAAATCGATTTCTGCTGCGTTGGCCGCCGCAGAGGGGAGTAGCGGCGCTGTACCCGTGACTGCAATTGCCGTTGCCAGAAGAATGAATTGGATTCGACGTGCCATGGCCTGATGTTAGATGATTTTTAGTCAACCTGCCCGAAAGCGAATTTGGAAATGAGCGACTCCAGATCAACGGCCGATTCGGTTTCCGTCATGGTCTCTCCGGCCGCAAAAAACTGTTCGTCGCCGCCGAGGGTG
>JALHJD010000016.1 GCA_022837185.1 Desulfobacteraceae bacterium | reverse complement strand
TGCCGACGTATCTGCATCCGTCGGGGTAGATTGCCGTTCCTTTCCCTTCGGGCTTCCCGTCCCTGAAGCCGCCTGTATACCTGCCGCCGTCGGCGAAGGTCTGGGTCCCCTGGCCCTCTCTCTTCCCGGCTCTGTATTCGCCTGCGTATTTTTCGCCGCCCGGCCAGGTGCAGGTCCCCTGCCCATGGGGCGTATCATCGCGGTATTCCCCTTCATATTTTTCCCCGTCCGGCAGAATCCGGATTCCCCGGCCGTGCCGCTCTCCATTTTTCCAGTCGCCCGCATAGGTTGAGCCGTCACGGTAGATTTTGACTCCCCTGCCGTCTGGGCGCCCTTCGCTGAATGCCCCTGTGTATACCGAGCCGTCCGAAAAGATTATGGTTCCCTCGCCGTTGGGCACGCCGTTCTTGAAGGCGCCCTGATATTTCGAGCTGCCGGCAATGGTCATGGCCCCCCGGCCATGGGGAGCCCCTTCCGCCCATTCCCCTTCATATTTTTTCCCGCCGGGCCAGAGAAAGGTACCCCGTCCGTTTTGGCAGTCTCCTTCGACACATTCGCCGAACCCGGTCAACGGCAAGAGCATCCCGATCAAAAAGAGGGACATGAGCGGTGCGGTTTTCATGCATCCGGACTCCCGGCTCTGCGGTTGACTTTCACGCTGCTCCCCTCCATGGCTCACGGGAGGTATTTGGCATTATTCGGGCAAAATGTACGCTCAGCCCCTTTAAGTATATTATCGGCTGATAAACAAAGCAAATACCGTTGAGTGGAGGACGGCAATCCGACCGGGGAGATCCCCGGGTCCGGGAAAAAGTGCAGGGCCCTGTCAGGGGGGAGGATACAGGCCGGAATCGGCGGCCGGCAGGGCGTGTTCGGGGTTCCTTGCCTCGCCGGCTGCGGTGACGTACACTGCGGCTCCGTCCGGCAGGGGGCACCTGTTTTCGCAGATTCCGCAGCCGATGCACAGGGCGTCGACCACATAGGGCTGCCGGACCGTGACCGTTTCGCCCCGGTCGTTTTCCACGACCGCTTCCCGGAAGCGGATCGCTTTTTCCGGGGTCGGGCAATGCTCCTCGCAGACGATGCAGGGTATCCCCTTGGCGTATGGCAGGCAGCGATCGGTGTCAAAAAAGGCGTGGCCGATTTTGCAGGTATGCTTGTCCGGCAGTGCCAGTTCGCGGATGGCCCCGGTGGGGCAGACCTGGCCGCAGAGGGTGCAGTTGAACTCGCAGTAGCCGATGCGGGGAATCAGCCGGGGGGCAAACATGCCTTCCAGACCTGATTCCAGAAAGGAAGGGTGCAGGGCGTTGCCGATGCAGACCTTCATGCATTCCCCGCAACGGACGCAGCGGCCGAGAAATTCAGGTTCCGGCAGGGAACCGGGCGGGCGGATCAGGAAGGGATCGGGGACCCTGGCCATGCTCCTGACACCGGAAAAGAGCGGCAGCAGGGCGGCTCCGCCAAGAGCTGCCATGACCGCGCGTCGCGAAAGGGAGACCGGGGCGGGGCGGCGCGAAGGCGGGGAGAAACGGAAACCGATCAGGCCCCTGGGGCACTTGTCGCGGCAGTCCATGCACAGGACGCAGCGGGTCATGGCCAGGCGGCGCTTCTCGTCGATGGCGCCCATGCGGCAGACCTTCCGGCAGGCCCGGCAGGCCTTGCAGTCGTCGTTGCCGCCGTATCCCCTGAAGAAGCCGGCCGCGGCGGTCAAACCGATCAGTCCGCCCAGGGGGCAGAGGTTGCGGCAGAAAAAGCGGCGCTGAACAAGCTCCAGCACAAAGACCGCCAGCAGGACGGCCGCTGACAGCATCACCAGGGTATAGTACTTCTGATCAAAGGGCAGGATCGTCGCCCTGAGGAAGGAGTAGACGGGTTCGGTGACAACGTTGACGAAACCGGGGGCCTCAAGGTAGGTGAAAGTGAAAAAACCCGTTGCCGCCTGATTGAAGGCCGGGTAGAGGGCTATGGCAAGACCGCGGACCAGGATGGAAAAGGGATCGATGTACCCGGCGACGGGCAGACCGAAAAAGGCCCCGGCCAGGACAAAGATCAGCAGGAGATAGGGCAGGGCCGGGTACAAGGTGTCGGTTCGGCGCTTCCGGGGCCTGAGCAGCGGATGGCAGAGATCGATCAGCGCTCCCATGGGACAGACCCAGCCGCAGAAGAAGCGGCCGAGGACAAGCGTCAGTCCGACCACCAGCAGGGCCGGCAGCATCAGGGCGACCAGGCCCTTGACCGCCAGCATGACGCAGGCGGCGAGCAGCGGATCGATGCGGAAGAGGATGTTGACGGCGTATTCGAGCCGGTCGGTGCCGGTATAGTCGGTTTTGATGAACAGGAAGAAAAAGATCAGCAGGAACAGCGCCTGGCTCAGGCGGCGCCAGGGGGCCAGGGGGCGGAGACGTTTTCCGGCTGCCCCCGCGGTCCGGTCGTTCCGCCGGTTATCAGGCCCAGGCATGATTTCCGCCCCGCATGTTGGAAGAATGCGCGCTCAAGATCAGGCAGTCACGGTGCGGAGCTGCATTGCATCAATGTTCATCTCGCCCAGTCCCATGGCGTGGGCGGCAACGGTGGACTCGATGTCGCCGGGCTCGAGGCCGAACAGGGTGGTGGCCCAGGCGTCGGCGGCCACCGGATCGGCGGAGGCGATGATTGTGTCGATGGTTTTGACGTCGGCGAGGCTGCCGCCCTGGGGGCCGTTGCGCAGGAGTATCCTGGTGGCGTCGATGATGTTCAGGGCCGGCCGGAGAACAGTTGCCAGATCGGCCAGCTTCTGGCCCAGGTCATGGTGCATGCGGCCGCGGTTGCCGCCCAGGACCCCCATGGAATTCTTGAGGCCGAGGGTCAGTCTGCTCAGGCCGTGATGCTTGGCCACCGGTACGTTGATGTAGCAGTCCGCCTCCAGTGCGTCCCGGTAGATTTCCAGCCGGGACACCGCCTTGCCGCGGGCAATGTCCACCGGGACGAATTTCCGCTCGTCCAGGTGTTCGATCCGGACCCTGCGGTCCCTGACGCTCGAGGCGCCGGCCGCCAGGGCCTGGTCGATGACGGCTCTGACGACCAGGGGATGGGTATTGGCGGCCTGGTCGGGGGCCCGGTCCCAGCCGATGTTGGGTTTGACCACCACCCGGTCGCCGTGCCGGACAAATTTTCCCATGCCGCCGAGCCCTTCAAACACCGCGGCGGTCAGTTTCACGTAATCGGCGCCGGTGCCGACCGCCACCAGGGGGGAAGGATCCGGAGCGGCAAGGACGGTCGACACGGTGAACCGGGGTGCGGCGAGGCTCAGGCCGGCCGACCAGAGCAGGACATCACGCAGGAATTCTCGTCTGTTCATGGTCTCCTCCCGTTCGGCAGCCGGTCGGCACAGGTTCGCCCTTGTCCCGGCACAATTGACCTTCGACGTTTTTCTTGGCAGGACCGGGCCTGACCGGCGGGGATAATGGTAATGATATACTTTATCATATCTGCGATCGATTGTGCACAAAAACCGCGGGAACGGCGTGCGCCATCAGGTCCGACGCGGGAGGAGGCCTTCAGCCGCCGATTTCCCTTTGGGCGGGTGCCGCCGCCGGCGGCGATCCGATGGTTCGAACCTCTTCCGGGGCCGTTCCCAGCCGGCGGAAGTCGCTGCCCGTCGGATTCTGAAAGACCCGGAGGTCGAAAATCCGCAGGGCGGCCAGCAGGTGATCAAAGATGTCGGCCTGGATCGCCTCGTAATGGGCCCAGACCTTGTCGCTGCTGAACACGTAGATTTCAACCGGCAGCCCGTATTCGCCGGGCTGCAGGTGGCGGATCAGGAAGGTCATCTCCTTGTTGATCTTCGGATGCTGCCGCAGGTAGGCGGCGATGTAGGCGCGGAAGACGCCGATATTGGTCTGCCGCCGGCCGTTGATGATGACCGAGGTGTCGACGCCGCGGCGTTTGTTGTCTTCCTCGATCTCCTTCTGTTTCTGCCTGATATAATCGCCCAGCAGGTGAATTTTGCCCAGGCTGTCCAGTTCGTCATCGGTGATGAACCGGATGGAGCTCATGTCGATGTTGAGGGCCCGCTTGATCCTCCTGCCCCCGGATTCCGCCATTCCCCGCCAGTTTTTGAAGGGGTTGGCCACCAGGGCGTAGGTAGGGATGGTGGTGATGGTCTTGTCCCAGTTCTGGACCCGGACGCAATGGATGGAGATGTCGATCACATCGCCGTCGGCGCCGTGGGAGGGCATTTCGATCCAGTCGCCGATGCGCACCATGTCCGTGCCGGAGAGCTGGATGGAGGCGACGAAGCCCAGGATCGTGTCCTTGAAGACCAGCATGGTGACGGCGGTGAGGCCGCCCAGGATGCTGAACAGGCCCCAGGGAGAGCGGTCGGTGAGAACGGCGAGGATGAAAATGGTTCCGAACACATAGGTCACGATCTTGGCGGCGTCGATATATCCGCGGATGGGCGTGGAGCCGGGTTTTCGGGCGGCCCGGTACATGTCGTCAATGGCACGGAGCAGGGCGATGACGCAGCGGATCGAGACAATGACGAAACCGCTCAGCAGCAGCCGGTGGAAAAAGTCGGCGGCGGCATGGCCGACGGGCAGGAGCAGGTCCTTGGCCAGGTAGAGGATGACGACCGGCACATACCAGGTGAGCAGGTCGAAGAACCGGTTGTTGATCAGGGCGTCGTCCCAGCTGTAGCGGCTGGTCCTGATCATGCGGATGATGGTCCGGACGACGATGTTGCGGACCAGCCAGGTTGCCAGAACCGCAACCAGGACAACGGCGGCGGCGATTATCCCCCAGGTCAGGGTCTGGGAGGCGGCCTGGGACATGCCAAGATTCTGCAGGAATTGCGCGACGGGAATGCTCATTGCGGCCGCAGCTCCCTGATCCATTGTTCGATCTGCGCCCGGGTCGGCATGACGCCGCCACTGACAAGCCGGCCGTTGATCACCAGGGCCGGGGTGATGACAATGCCGTGGCGGCCGATCTCGTCGGGGTCGCCAATCTGCTCGATGTCCGCTGCCAGACCCATGCGGTCCAGCACCTCGATGACCGATTCCCGGATGGCGTTGCAGCTCAGGCAGGCCTTGCCGAATATGCGGATGACCAGGTGGTCCGCGTCCTGCCCGTCCTGGTCAAGAAAGCGGCGGTAGGCCTGGCGGAGGGCCAGGCGGTATTTTTCCCGCGCCGCGGCCGGGATGTAGTTGCTGCGGCTGACCGCGGCATAGAGGAAGGCGACCGCCTCGTCCTCCGCCATCTTTTTGGCGGCGGCCTGGTAGAGCGCCAGGTCCAGGCCGATCAGCCCGATGCTGGCCCGGCCGATGCGGATGGCACGGGAGGCGGGAAATTCCTCGGGCTGCAAAGAGGTTGTTTTTTTACTGTCTGACATGGCCGGTGTATGGTAGAGGATTTTGTGGAAAATTGAAAGTCTCCGTTGGTATAATGGCTGGCATGGCGCACAAAAATACACGGCTCATCCTCCCGGACCGCTCCCGGGTGGCGGATCTTCTGGGCAGGGCCCTGACGGAGAAGCTCGCCGCTGTGAGAAAGGAGCTTCCGGGCAGGATATACCTGACCGGGGGGACCGTCCGGGACCTCCTGATGGGCAGGGAACCGGTCGATATCGACCTGACGGTCGAAAAGAGGGCCCGGCTGTGGGCCGAAAGGCTGAGCCGCTTGACCGGCTCCACCCTCGTCCCGCTGGGGCGTGAAGAGGATGCGGCCCGGGTGGTCTGGGCGGGGCGGGACATAGATTTCTCCTCCTTCCGGGAAGGGGCGGAATCCATCGAGCAGGAGCTGACCAAGCGCGACATCACGGTCAACAGCATGGCGATTTTCCTGGACGGGCTGCTGGGTGACGGATTCGGGGACTTCGCGTCCGGCCCGGCGCAAATCATCGATCCATGCGGCGGTCTGCGGGACATCTCCCAGCGGGTGATCAGGGTGACCTCGAGGGAAGCCTTCCGCAGCGATGCCCTGCGGCTGCTTCGCGTTCACCGGTTTGCCGCCGTGCTCGATTTTTCCGTTGATCCGGCGACTTCGGCCCTGATCGCGGAGCAGAAGGGCATGATATCCATGGTCGCCGCCGAGCGGGTCGCCCACGAACTCGACCTGATCATCGGTTCGGCCCGGGGGGACACGGTCGTCAACCGAATGGCCGGCAACGGGCTGCTGTTCGAAGTGCTGCCGGAACTGCGGGCCGGGGTCGGGATGGAGCAGCCGGCCAGCCATCATCTCGACGTGTTTGAGCACAATCTCGCCGCCCTGTACTGGATGCTGAAAGTGCAGGAACAGCCGGGACGCTATTTTTCCGAATTCGGCGATGTCATGGAGGATTTTCTGGCCGCCGGGAAGCGGCGGCTCCAGCTGCGCTGGGCCGCCCTGCTGCACGACCTGGGCAAACCGGCAACGGTCACCATTGACGAGGACCGGGGCGGCAGGATCACCTTTTATAATCATGACCGGGAAGGGGCCAGACAGGTTGGGGAGATAGCCAGGCGGCTGCGCTGGAGCGGGGAGGATGCCGCTGCCGTCGCCATGCTGGTGGGGCTGCACATGCGCCCTTTCCACCTGGGCAACGTGCAGCGGCAGGAAAGGCTCAGCCTGCGGGCTTGTCTGCGCCTGATCAAAAAGGCCGGCGCTCTGCTGCCCGGTCTTTTTCTGCTCGGCATGGCCGATGCCCTGGCCGGCCGCGGAGAGGGGCGGCCGGAAAACATTGAGCGGGAAATCGATATGCTCTTTACCCGGATCGAACGGGTCAGGCGGGAACATGTGGAGCCGGTCCGCCGGCGGCCTCCCCTCCTCACGGGGCTTGACCTGATCGAGGTGGTGGGGCTGGAGCCGGGACCGGTTTTCAGGGAATTGCTCGAACGGGTGGAGGACGCCCAGATGGAAAAAAACATATCCACCAGGGAACAGGCCCTGTCACTGGTCCGCGCCTGCCTGGAAGACCGGAAAAAAAGGAGCCGCCCCGGCAGGGAGCAGGAATCTCAGGACCCGGAGAAGAACGGCAATGCGTAAGGTACAGGACCATTATTTTCACCGGGCCAAACAGGAAAACTATCCTGCCCGTTCCGTGTACAAGCTGGAGGAGGTGCAGAAGAAATACCGGATTCTCAGGCCCGGCCAGCGGGTCCTGGATCTCGGCTGCCATCCCGGCAGTTGGAGCTTGTATGCGGCAAAGGCCGTCGGGCCGGGGGGGACCGTGGTGGGCGTGGACCTCCAGGGGACAGAGCTGCCGCCGCAAAAAGATCATGCCGAAATCCACTGGCTCTGTTATGATGTGTACGATGCGCAATTCATTGCGGAACTGAAAAAAAAATGGCCCGGATTCCATGTCCTGCTCAGCGACATGGCGCCGCGGACGACCGGCAGCCAGTACGCCGATCATCAGCAGTCCATGCGCCTGGTGCGCCGGGTCCTGGAGATCGCCGGCCGGCTCCTCCATGAAAACGGGACATTGTACTGCAAGGCGTTTCAGGGCGGGGATTTCCCGGCGGTTGTGCGGGAATGCAGACCGCTTTTCCAGACAGTCAAGGTTGTCAAGCCCGGCAGTTCGAGGAAGGAAAGCAGGGAGGTCTTCATCCTCGGCAGAGGATTCCGGCCCGGCCGTTCTGCCCGGGAGAAAAAAGTATAAATCTGAATATATGCGGAGGAATTGATTCGTGTCCGGACATTCCAAATGGAGCACCATCAAGAGGAAGAAGGGTGCCATAGATGCCAAGCGGGGCAAGATATTCACCAAGCTGATCAAGGAGATCACCGTCGCCGCCCGCCTGGGAGGCGGCGATCCCGCCGCCAACCCGAGGCTGCGCGCCGCCGTCCTGTCGGCCAAGACCGAAAACATGCCCAAGGACAACATTGAACGGGCCATCAAAAAAGGGACCGGCGGCCTTGAAGGGGCCAATTACGAGGAAATTCTCTACGAGGGGTACGGCCCGGGCGGGGTGGCGGTCCTGGTCGAGACCATGACCGACAACAAGAACCGGACGGTGGCCGATATCAGGTATTTTTTCAGCAAAAGCGGCGGCAACCTGGGCGAGTCCGGCTGCGTCGGCTGGATGTTTGATAAAAAAGGGGTTATCGTGGTGGATAAGGAGACCATCGACGAGGAGGCGCTCCTGACCCTTGCCCTGGAGGCGGGGGCCGAGGACGTGGTGGAGGAGGATTCCTCCTTCCAGGTCATGACCGCCCCGGAGGAGTTGAATGAGGTGGCGGAGAAACTTGCCGCCGCCGACCTGCAGTATGTCGAGGCTTCCGTGACCATGGTGCCGAAAAACACGGTGGAGGTCGCGGAGGAGAAAACGGCCCGCTCCCTGCTGAAGCTGCTGGAAAACCTCGAGGACCATGACGACGTGCAGAAGGTCCACGCCAACTTCGACATTGACGATGAATTGATGGAGGCGATTTCCTGACATGGCCCGTAACCGTTCCGAAAGGGAGCAAAGGTGAGGACCAGGAGCAGGATACTCGGCATCGATCCGGGTTCCCGAACAACCGGATACGGCATCATCGACAAGCAGGGATCAAACCTGGGCTTTGTGGCCTGCGGCACCATACGGACCGGCGGCAGCGGGAATATTCCCGAGCGGCTGCTGGCAATCTTCGAGGGGCTGGAGAAAATCATCAGCCTGCACGGGCCCGATGTCGCCGCGGTGGAGGAAGTGTTCATGGCCCGCAACCCCAGGTCGGCCCTCACTCTGGGGCATGCCCGCGGGGCGGCGGTGCTGGCCGTCATGCGGAGCGGGCTGCGGGTGCACGACTATTCCCCCCGCCTGGTCAAGCAGGCGGTGGCGGGCTACGGCCGGGCCGACAAGGCGCAGGTGCAGCACATGGTCACAGCCCTGCTCGATCTTTCCGCCGCGCCCAGCAGTGACGCGGCCGATGCCCTGGCGGTGGCCATCTGTCACGCCAACCGGATGATCGTGCCGGAGGATGCATCATCATGATTGCCACCCTGTCGGGCGTGGTGTTCGTCAAGCAGCCCAACCACGTCATCATCGATGTGGGAGGCGTTGGGTACGAGGTGCTGATTTCCGGCCGGACCTATGACCGTCTCCCGGACAACGGCGACGAGGTTTTTCTGTATATTCACACCAGCGTGCGTGAGGACGCCATCACCCTTTACGGTTTTGCCGGGGCCGAGGAAAAAGAGCTCTTCCTTCTCCTCAACACCGTTTCCGGGGTCGGCCCGAAGCTGGCGCTCTCCATTCTGTCCGGCATCTCCGCCCAGGAGCTGGGAGAGGCCCTGATCCGCAAGAACATGTCGCGGCTGACGGCGCTGGCCGGCGTGGGCCGGAAGACCGCCGAAAGGATGTGCGTCGAACTGAAGGACAAGGTCGCCAAATATTATCTGCCCGGGAGCGAGGCCGATCAGATTCCGGCCGGCGAGTCGATGGAGGAGGACAGCTTCCGGGACGCCCTGTCCGCCCTGACCAATCTCGGCTATACCCAGGCCATGGCCTGGCAGGCCCTGCGCCGGGTGCAGAAGCTGCATCCCCAGGCAGCCGGCGGGATGAAAATAGAGGAGCTGATCAGGGAGGCCCTGCGGGCCCTCGCCTGAAGCCGCGGCAACGATACCCCATGGCCCCGACGATTGATTGAACGCAGACATGGATTTCGAGGAAAACATAACAGGCAGGCGCCTGGTTTCCGCAGCCGGGGTTGCCGATGAACTCGGAGCCGATGTCGACCTCCGCCCCCGGAAGCTGAAGGACTACATCGGCCAGGAGCAGCTGAAAAGGAGCCTGAGCGTCTTCATCAGGGCGGCGCGCAACCGCGGCGAACCCCTTGACCACACCCTGTTCCACGGTTTTCCCGGCCTGGGAAAGACCACCCTGGCCTATATCATTGCCAATGAAATGGGCGCCGGCATCAAGGTGACGTCCGGTCCGGTCATCGAACGGCCCGGCGACCTGGCGGCCATCCTCACCAGCCTGCAGGGCGGGGACGTCCTGTTCATCGATGAAATTCACCGCCTCAACCATGTGGTGGAGGAGATCCTCTACCCGGCCATGGAGGACTACCAGCTCGACCTGGTCATCGGGCAGGGCCCGGGGGCCCGCAGCGTCAAGATGGACCTGCCCCGCTTCACCCTGGTCGGGGCGACGACCCGGACCGGCCTGCTGACCCCGCCGCTGCGGGACCGGTTCGGCGTCATTCTGCGGCTTGACTTCTACAGTGCCGAGGAGTTGGTGGCCATCATCAAGCGTTCGGCCCGGCTGATGGATATCGCCATCGATGAGGAGGGCGCCCTGGAACTGGGCCGCCGGTCCCGGGGGACCCCGAGGATCGCCAACCGGCTTCTGCGGCGGGTCAGGGATTTTTCCGAAGTGGGCGGCCACCCGAAAATCAACAAGCAGGTAGCCGACGAGGCGCTGAACATCCTGGCGGTGGACCGCTACGGCCTCGATGAAATGGACCGGCGCATTCTGCTGACCCTGATCGACAAGTTCCAGGGCGGCCCCATCGGCATCGATAACTTGGCGACCGTGGTCTGCGAAGAGAAAAACACCCTCGAGGATGTCTACGAACCCTTTCTCATCCAGTCGGGCTTCCTGGTCCGCACCCCGCGCGGCCGGATGGCGACGGTCGCCGCCTACGAGCATTTCGGCCGGACCGTGCATCCCGGCCTGGCCAGGCAGCAGGGATTGTTCGAATAGAGGAGGAGCAGTATGGCCCAGAAACTGACGGTCAAGGATATAGTCGCCCGGAAGGCCCAGGGCAAGAAAATCAGCGTACTCACGGCCTACGATGCGGCCATGGCCAGAATGCTTGACGACAGCGGCATTGACATCCTGCTCGTCGGCGATTCCCTCGGCATGGTGGTGCTCGGCTATGACAGCACCGTGCCGGTGACCATGGAGGAAATGCTCCACCACGCCCGGGCGGTCAGCCGGGGAACGGCGCGCGCCCTGGTTGTCAGCGACATGCCGTTCGGGTCCTATCAGGCCGGCCTGACGGACGCGGTCGCCAACGGGGTACGGTTCATGAAGGAAGCGGGATGCGACGCGGTCAAGATCGAGGGCGGCGCGGAAATGGGCGATGTCGTGCGGGCCTTGAACCGGGCGGGCATTCCGGTGATGGGCCACGTCGGCCTGACCCCGCAGACCGTCGGCCGGCTGGGCGGGTTCAAGGTGCAGGGCAGGGATATCGATTCGGCCCGGAAGATGATCGACGATGTCAAGGCCCTGGCGGATGCCGGGGTCTTTGCCGTGGTCGTTGAATGTGTTCCCGGTGACCTGGGCCGGGTCGTCACCGCCGAGGCGCCGGTGCCGATCATCGGCATCGGGGCCGGACCGGACTGCGACGGCCAGGTTCTGGTGGTCAACGACATGCTGGGCCTGTACGACCGCTTCACCCCCTCGTTCGTAAAAAAATACGCCGACCTGGGCCCGCTGATCAGGCAGGCGGCGGCCCGTTACCGGGATGAAGTGGAAGAGGGCGTTTTTCCGGCCGCCGAGCAGACCTTTCCTTCCCCGACGGATTTCAGTTCACTGCTCAAGCGTGGATGATCACGGGGCACGGTGAATGTATGAAAATAATTGACGCCAAGGTTGTCACCGATGCTGTCCGGCGAATGGCGGTGGATGCCGCCCATCATCTGGAGCCGGACATTCTTGACGCCCTGCTTGCCGCCAGGGACAGGGAAACCTCGCCGCTGGCAAAGAATGTGCTGGACATGCTGATCGTCAACGCCGATATCGCCAGCCGCGAGCTGATCCCGGCCTGCCAGGATACCGGCATCTGCACGGTGTTTGTCACCCTGGGGCAGGAGGTGACGATCAGGGGCGGCCTCATGGAAGCGATCCAGCACGGGGTGCGGCTTGGCTATGAGGAGGGTTTTCTGCGCAAATCGGTTTGCGATCCGGTCACCCGGATCAATACCGGCACCAATGTGCCGGCCGTGGTGCACGTCGAGGTGGAGCCCGGAGACCGGTGCCGTCTCGCCTTGCTGCCCAAGGGCTGCGGCAGCGAGAACATGAGCGGTCTGCGGATGCTGCCGCCCTCGGCCGGCATCCGGGGGGCCATGGATTTTGTCGTCGGCACCGTGGTCGATGCCGGTCCCAATCCCTGCCCGCCTCTGGTGGTCGGCGTCGGGATCGGGGGGACCTTCGACAAGGCGGCGTTCATGGCCAAGAAAGCCCTGCTGCGGCCGGTGGGTGAGGCCGGGGAGCGCGAAGACGTGGCCCGCATCGAAGCGGAACTGCTCGAGCGCATCAACCGCCAAGGCAGGGGAGTGCTTGGCTTCGGCGGCTGCAACACTGCCCTGGCCGTGCATGTGGACACCTGCCCCACCCATATCGCCAGTCTGCCGGTGGCGGTCAATATCCAGTGCCACTCCCACCGGCACAAGCAGATTGATCTCTGACGCCCCCGGCTGGAATTGTTGACGGAGAAACGGAACCCTTTCGACCAGGAACAGATGCAAGGCAGGTAGCCCATGTCCCTTCTCAGAGCGCCCATGCATACCGGCGACCACAGAAAAATCGATATTCCCTTTGCCCCGGGCGTTGTTGAAAGCCTGCGGGCCGGCGAGCTGGTTCATCTGTCCGGGACCATGTACACCGGACGCGACCAGACCCACCGCCGGCTCTGCGCCCTGCTCGATGAAGGCAAGGAACCGCCTGTTGACCTCAACGGCCAGCTTCTCTATTACGTCGGTCCCAGCCCGGCCCGTCCGGGCCGCGTTATCGGGGCGGCCGGGCCGACCACCAGCTACCGGATGGATGCCTACACACCCCGCCTCCTCGACCTGGGCCTGAAGGCCACCCTGGGCAAGGGACCGCGCTCCATGCCGGTCCGCCATGCCATGCAAAAGCATGGAGCAGTGTATCTCGCCACCTTCGGCGGCGCCGGAGCATTGCTGTCCGGGTGCATCTGCGCCGTCTCCCTTGTCGCTTTCGCCGATGCCGGGCCCGAGGCGATGTTCCGCTTTGAGGTGGTCGATTTCCCGGCCGTGGTGATCAACGATGCGGCGGGCAACGATCTGTACGAGGAAATCGCCCTGAAAAAAAGGGCGTCGTCTGATGCCCCACTTTGCACCCCTTGATGGCTCCGGCGGAGTGAAACACCCACTTCCCGGACCGCTCCCTTCCGTTCCGCCCCTGCCCCATTGCCCTTGATTTGAAACGGTTAACCGCCCCCGGGACAAGCTGCCTCTTCGGGTGACGGCCGCCACCCCCTCATCGGCTGGTAGTATTATCATTTGTCCTGACATACCATATCTTGTATAAATGTTCAGGCTGCCCTGAAGCTCACAACCCATTGAAATTCTGTATTTCTTTCTTGACACCCTCCGGTCCCTGGTATAAAAGTAATAATAGGTGGTGTAAAGTGGGTCAAAAAGGCGCAGAGGTGGCAGGATGGTACTGAAAGAGGGCGTGAGCGGACGGGATTCGGAGCTCCGGTTCCGCAGCAGGTCCGAGCATACCCTCGATGCCAAGGGGCGGCTGAATATACCAACTCGGTTCCGGGAAGTTCTGCGGCGCAAATACAGCGAGAAGCTGATCGTCACTAACTGGAAGAAAAGCCTGCGGGCCTATCCGGTTGTCGTATGGCGGAAGCTGGAGGACACCCTTGTCAATGAGGCGCCGAAGCATTTGGGAATGAGCGATTTTGTCCGGTATGTCATTTCAGGGGTGTCGGAGTGCACACTGGACAAGCAGGGCCGCATCCTCCTGCCCGGTTCGCTGCGGGCCGAGTTCAACATCGAAAACGAGGTGGTCCTGAACGGCATGCTGGATCATTTCGAAATCTGGGACAAGAGCGCCTGGATCGCGCAGACCCGCGAAACACGCGCCAATTTCCAGGATTTTGAAGTGGGACTTTCATCGCTGGGCATCCTGTAGGCCGATTGCGGCATGGGCGGCCATGAGGGCGAAGCGCATACACCGGTTCTTGAGGACGAAGTCATTGCGTATCTGAGGCCGGTAAGCGGCGGCAGATATGTGGACGCCACACTGGGGTTGGGAGGACATGCGAAACGTATTCTCGAAGCATCCGCTCCGCACGGGATACTGGTGGGTCTGGAATGGGACAACCAGGCGATTGAGCCGGCCCGCAGGCGGCTCGCCCCCTTCGGAAACCGGGTTCGGATCATCCGGGCCACGTATACGGAGCTGGCCGCGGTCCTGCGGCGGGAGGGCATGATGGAGATAGACGGATTGCTGCTGGACCTCGGCGTTTCCTCCCTGCAACTCGACAGGCCGGAGCGGGGATTCAGCTTCCGCGAGGACGCCCCGCTGGACATGCGGATGGACCGGCGCCTGCCGGAAACGGCAGCCGACATGATCGCCCGTCTGTCCCAGGAGGAGCTGGCGGATATTTTCTACAATTACGGGGAAGAGCGCCAGGCGCGCCGGATTGCCGCGCGTCTTGTCCAGGCGAGGGAAAGCGGCCCGATTGAGACAACCGGGCAGCTCGCCGCCCTGGTGGGAGCGGCAATCCCGAAAAAATATCATCCTCCCGGCAAGCACGTGGCCACCAGGGTTTTTCAGGCCTTGCGGATAGCGGTCAACAGGGAGCTGGACAATCTGGTCAAGGTGCTTGCCGAGGCGCCGGTCGTTCTTGCTCCGGGCGGCAGAATAGGAGTGATCACCTTTCACTCCATCGAGGATCGGATCGTCAAACATGCATTGGCGGGCAACCCGGCCTACCGGGTTGTGACGCGGAAGCCGGTTGAACCTTCCAGGGAAGAGATTGCGCGCAATCCCCGGGCCAGAAGCGCGAAACTGCGAGTGGCCGAGAAGGTGGCATAAAAGGGACCGGATGCTTGACCGGGAGGGGAACACGTTCCCCGGCAAAGATTCGGGAGGAGAGAATTCAGGATGGAGGAGAAGCAATGATTGCGGGAATACATTCCAGGATGTTGCGATCCCAGACGGTTTCCGTCGGCATGAGGCAGCAGGTTGCCTCCCGTTCGGACTGGGTCATTTCGAAACGGCTGGCCAGGCTGGTGACCCTGATCCTTTGCGTGAGTCTCTTTGTCCTTTTTGCCTTCGGCCAGCTCATGCACTGGCAGATAAAGTCAGCCGTCAACAGAATTGACCGGCTGCAGTCCGTCCGCACTCAGTACGGCAGTGAGAATATCGCCCTGCTGGCCTCAAGGGCGCAGTTGACCGCCGAGGAATACATCGTCGCCGAAGCGGGCAGGAGGTACCAGCTTGCCCCGCCGCGGGAGGACCAGGTCCGCAGCCTGTAAACCTATGGCCAGGGTGGTCCGCAGAAGAAAAAGAAGGCTGACGCGCCGGTCCTATGGTCTTATATTTTTCGTGATTTTGTTGGCAGCGGTCGGAGTAAAACTGTACAGGTTTCCTCCTTCCCTCCTGGATATAAACAGAATTTTCCGGCTCGCTGCCGACAAAATTTTCGATCAATCAGCGGACTTGAGGTCCGCTGAACCTGTTTTAAGGGGCAGGATATATGATCGGGACTACAGGGAGATGGCCGTCAGCTACCTGCTGTACTCCCTCTACGTGCGGCCGGGGGAAATTACTGACCCGGAGCCGGTCATCCAGACGGTGGCCGCAATAACGGGAAAATCGGCCGGGGAGATTGAAGCTGCGCTCAAAACCCCGGGGAACGTCATCAAGATGGCCGACCATCTGGAAGAAGCCGAGATCGCCTCCGTGGCCGCCGGGAAGATCAAAGGGCTCTTTGTCAAGCCCCAGGAAGGTCGGTTTTACCCGGAACACGAGACGGCCGCCGGCCTGGTCGGCTATGCCGGGGACGGCATGGGCCTTGCCGGCGTGGAAGGGACGTATGACCTGATTCTGCAGAAAGGCGGGTTCCGGCGCGAGAACCTCCCCGAGATTGATTTTCACGACGAAGAGGTTCTTGGCCGCTCCGCGGTCGATGTGGTTCTGACCCTGGATCTGGCTCTGGAAAAGGAGATTGAAAAGCAGCTCCGCGCGCACCTCGCAAAAAGCGGGGCCCAAAGGGGGGTCGCGATCCTGATGGACGCCAGAACCGGGGACATCCTGAGCTGGGCGGAGCAGCCGTCCTTCAATCCCAACTATTACTGGCAGGTCCCGGACGTGAGGAGCAGCGGACTTTTTCAGGAAGCTCTTGACACCGCCCTCTATCGGCGGGTAAAGGTCAGGGCCGCGGCCATCCGCAGGGACGGTGAACTTGCCGGACCGCTGTTGCCGGAAACAGTTGCCGCACCGGATTTCGGACTGGACGAGAATGAAATTGAGCGGTACGGTAATCTGGCCGGTCTGAACGCCGGCGAGGAGGAGGGATTATTCCTTGCCAACCGGAAGCAGGCCTCGAACCCCTCCGGCACAGCGATCGACCCCGCGACGGGCGGCCTTGACATCCTCAAGCTCACCGGGGCAATTGCCGCTTTCATGAACGGCGGCTGGCAGGTGCGGCCCCATGTCCTCGGCTCAGTGTACGACCATGATCTCCAGAGTCATTTTTTCCGGGCCCCGGATTTTGATGTCCAGGGGCGCCGGCGGGTCGTTTCACCGTCCATGGGCATTCAGCTGCGGCGGGATTTGTTCGGCACCAAATCGCCGGCGGCGGAAGATCTGCATCTCCATGCCGCTTCCGTCGTCAGGATGGAGGACCGGGGACCATACGGTGAGTATGTCATCCGCAACCTGCTGGTCGGAGTTGCGCCGGCCAAGGCTCCCAAACTGGTGCTGGCAATGCTGACCAGCCAGGACGACCTGTTCCCTGCCGCCGGTGCAATAGATGACTCCCGGCGGGAACTGGCCCAACTGGGAACAAGCATTCTCCCCGTGCTGTTGGGAGAATCGCCAAAACTGGCATCGGAACCGTTTCCGACCGAGCCCGACCGCGCCAATTACTCCCGGTTTCTCATCAGCCGCCGGGTGAATTATCAGGAAAGGGAAGCCCGGACCGCCGAGGCTGATTTGATCATGCCCGAGTTGTCCGGTCTGAGCCTGCGCAAGGGATTGCAGCGCCTGAATGGATACCGCCTGGCGTTGACCATAGAAGGAAGCGGCCGGATTGTCGGGCAGCGGCCGGCCGCCGGCAGCCCCCTGGAGGGCGTACAGGAATGTTTATTGACCCTGGAGTCGGAAATATAAGCCGCTCCGGATTATGAGTACACTGCAAAAACTCATTGATGCACTTGATGATGCCGACCTGGTCGGAGAGCGGATTCCCGGAAACGGACCCGTCGCGGACCTGACGGCGGACTCGAGGCGGGTGCGTCAGGGAAGCGTTTATGTCGCCCTGCGGGGGGAGCGCCTGGATGGGCACCACTATCTGGGCGAAGCGGCGGCAAAGGGCTGCAGGGCCGTGGTCGTCGAAAGGGACGCCGCGGTTCCGGGAGATATTCCGGCCGTCAGGGTGGCGGATACCCGCCGGGCGTACGGGAAGATGGCCGCGGCGCTGTTCGACTATCCGGCCCGCAGGATGACGATGATCGGACTGACCGGGACCAACGGCAAGACGACGACCTCGTGGCTGGTCGAGGAGGTCCTCCGCGCGGCCGGCCGGCGGCCGGGGGTGATCGGGACGGTGAATTACCGCTACTGGGACGCGTCCTCGGTTCCGATTGTCCGGGATGCCCCGCTGACCACTCCCGAGCCGGTCATGCTGCACGGATTGCTGCGGGAAATGTGCGACGCCGGCGTGACCGATGTCATCATGGAGGTTTCGTCCCACGCCCTGGTGCAGCAGAGGATGGCCGGCCTGGTTTTTGATGCCGCGGTCTTCACCAATCTGAGCAGGGATCATCTGGACTATCATCACACCATGGAGGAGTACTTCGCCGCCAAGCAGATCCTTTTCCTGGATCACCTGAAGGAGAACGGGCTGGGCGTCATTGTCGTCGACAATGACGGGGCCGCCGGACCGGGGGAACGAGCCGGCTGGGGCCGCCGCCTCGCCACGGTCCTGACCGAGAGAGGTTTTGCTCCCTCTGGTGCCGGGCGCCGGGCTCGTGCCCTGATCACCTGCGGCATGCACGAAGGCTGCACGGTCAGGGCGGCGGGCCTGAAGCAGGGTATTGACGGTCTCGACTGCACCCTCCTGCTCGGGGACGGACGGCTGCCGCTCCATTCCCCCCTCATCGGCTTCCACAACCTCCTCAACATGATGACCGCGGCAGGGGTCGGTCTGGGCCTGGGCATCGACACGGCGGCCATTGTCCGCGGCCTGGAACGGGTCCGCGGCGTGCCGGGCCGGCTGGAACGGGTCCGGCTTCCGGCCCCGGGCGGAGCCGGGAACGGTCCCGCGATTTTTGTCGATTACGCCCATACCCCGGACGCGCTGATCAATGTTCTCCAGACCCTGCGGCCGGTCACCGCCGGACTGCTGATCTGCGTCTTCGGATGCGGAGGAGACAGGGACCGGGGCAAACGGCCCATGATGGGAGAAGCTGCGGCAAAACTGGCCGACCGGGTACTGATCACCTCGGATAACCCGCGCACCGAGGAGCCCGCGGCCATCATCAGGGAGATCGAGGCCGGGGTCAGGCGGCTTGGCTGCACTCTGAGCGATATCCCCGGTCTGTTTGACCGCAAAGCGGGGGAGAGCAGATACGCCGTTGTCGAGGACCGGCGGCAGGCCATACACACCGCCTGCGCCCGGGCGTCCCGGGACGACGTGGTCCTGATCGCCGGCAAAGGTCATGAAACGTATCAGATCAGCGCCGCGGGCAGGCTTTTTTTCGACGACCGGCTGGAGGCGGGAAACGGCCGGCTGCGGTGGACCATGGAGCATCTGCTCGCCGCAACCTCCGGACGGCTGGAACAACCAGGCCCCGTTGGACTGCTGGGAGAGATTTCGACCGACACCAGGACCATCCGGCCCGGCGATGTGTTTCTCGCCCTCAGGGGGGAGAATTTTGACGGCCACGACTTTGTCCAAGCCGCGCTGGAAAAAGGAGCAGGGGCGGTGATCGTCAGTGAACCTGTCCGGGCCGGAAGCCCCGGGGCAGCGGTGGTCAGGGTAAGCGACACCCTTCGGGCCCTCGGTGACCTGGCCCATTACCGCCGCCGGGCGCTGGCCCCGGACGTCCAGGTGATTGGCATCACGGGCAGTTCGGGGAAGACCACCGTCAAGGAAATGACCGCGGCCATCTTTCAGCAGCTGTTTGCCGGCTCCGGGGGCGAACCGGTCCTGAAAACAGGCGGCAACCTCAACAACCTTGTCGGCCTGCCCCTGTCTCTCCTGCAGCTCAGGTGCGGACACCGGACGGCGGTGATGGAAATGGGCATGAACCGGCCAGGGGAGATAGCGCGGCTGACGAGCATTGCCGAACCCGACATCGGCTGCATCACCAATGTCCAGACCGCCCATCTTGAAGGCCTGGGCAGCATCGACGGCGTCGCCAGGGCCAAGGGCGAGCTTTTCGGCGCTATGTCCGACCGGGGGGTACGGGTCATCAATTGCGATGATCCGCATATCAGACCGTTTGGAGGGAAGAATGGAAATAATGTTATCGGCTTTGCCGTCACACCCGACGGAAGAAGATATCATCCTCAGGTCAGGGCGACCCGAATACACGGCCTGGGCGAGGCCGGCATGCGCTTCACCCTCCATATCGGCGAGTGGCGGAGACGGATCACCGTCCCGGCCGCGGGGGCCCATAATGTCGCCAACTGTGCCGCGGCGGCTGCTATTGCCGTTGCAGGCGGTGTAGCTCCGGAAACCATCGTCCATGGACTGTTGCAGTACAGGTGCGGCGACAAGCGGCTGCAGATTTCCCAACTGCCGGGAGGACTCAACGTTCTCAATGATTCCTACAATGCCAACCCGGCCTCCATGGCCGCCGCATTGCGGACGGTCATGGGATTCGGCCGCGACTGCCTGAGGATCGCAGCCCTCGGCGACATGCTCGAACTCGGTGAGAGTTCCGAGGAGGCACATCGAGGGATCGGCGCCCTGGCGGCGGAGCTGGGAATTGACTATCTGGCGGTGACCGGGAATTTCGCCGGCACGGTCGCCGAGGCGGCCCGCAAGGCGGGCATGGGGAAAAATCGGATCAAACGGTGCGCGACCGCCGGGGACGCCGCCCGATGGATTGCCGGTCTGATTGCCGGAGAAAAGGCGGGAAAAGGTGATTGGCTTCTGATCAAAGGATCACGCGGTATGCGGATGGAACAGGTCCTCACTTCCCTGCAGCGATTATTGACCCTTGGGTAAGACCTGAAACGGAAGAACCATGCTCTATCATTTTCTCTATTCGCTTCATACCGAGTTCAGTGTCCTGAACGTGTTCCGCTACATCACGTTCCGGACGATCGGCAGCACCATAACCGCTTTTCTCATCCTCTTCGTGTTCGGTCCGATGTTCATCAGAATGCTGCAGCGCATGCAGATCGGCCAGGTGATCCGCGACGACGGGCCGGAAACCCATATGTCCAAGCAGGGGATCCCGACCATGGGGGGAGTGCTCATTCTCGGGGCCATGACCTTCTCCACCCTGCTGTGGGCCGACCTGACAAGCGGCCTGGTCTGGCTGGTCGTGGGCGCGACCCTCTACTTCGGGGTCATCGGCTCCATTGACGACCTGAAGAAGGTATGGAAAAGGAACACCAGGGGGCTGTCGCCCACGGGCAAGCTCCTTCTGCAGATGGTCGGCGCCTCGGCCGTCGGCCTCTATCTCTACCTGCATCCGGTGTACGACGGCCGTTTGAGCCTGCCGTTCTTCAAGGGCTTTCAGCCGGATCTGGGCTGGTGGTATATCCCCTTTGCCGTTGTCGTCATCGTCGGTGCCTCAAACGCGGTCAACCTCACCGACGGACTGGACGGGCTGGCCACCGGTCCCCTGGTCATCAGCGGTTCGGTCTATGTGATTTTTTCCTACGTGGCCGGCCATGCCATTGTCGCCAACTACCTGCAGATACCGTTCGTGCCGGGCGCCGGGGAAATCGCCGTCATCTGCGGGGCAATGGTCGGGGCCTGCCTGGGCTTCCTGTGGTTCAACACCTATCCGGCCCAGATTTTCATGGGGGATGTGGGCTCCCTTGCCCTGGGGGGCACCCTGGGGGCAGTGTCCATCATCATCAAGCAGGAGTTCCTGCTGGCCATAGTGGGCGGAATTTTTGTCATGGAGGCGCTGTCGGTCATTCTCCAGGTAGGGTATTTCAAATTGACCGGCGGCAAGAGGATATTCCTCATGGCCCCGTTCCATCATCATTTTGAAAAGAAAGGCTGGAAGGAGCCCAAGGTTGTGGTCCGGTTCTGGATTATATCGATAATACTGGGGCTCTTTGCCCTGGCAACCCTCAAATTGCGGTAAGCAGTGCGGCTGAAAAAAGGACAACGATGCGTGGTAATCGGGCTCGGCGCCTCGGGCATGGCCGCGGTCCGCTTCCTGCACGGCCAGGAAATGCAGGTGTCGGTTTCGGAGGCCCGCCCCCCGGACCGGATTGCTCCCCATGACCTGGCGGAATTGCGGCAGCTGGGGGCAGCGCTTGAAACCGGCGGCCACAGCGAACAGTTTTTCCGGGATGCGGATTTGCTCGTTCCCAGTCCCGGGGTTCCGCTGGATCTGCCGGTGATCGCCGCCGCCCGCCGCCGGGGAGCGGCGGTGGCCGGAGAACTGGCCCTGGCCGCCGGCCGGATCAATGCCCCGGTCATCGCCGTAACCGGCAGCAACGGCAAGACCACGGTGACCTCCCTTATCGGCCACCTGCTGCGCACGGCGGGCAGGGAGGTTTTTGTCGGCGGCAATATCGGCACGCCGGTGCTGGAATATATCCGGAGCGGTCGGAAAGCCGAGACAGTGGTCCTGGAGCTCAGCAGCTTCCAGCTCGAGATCAGCGGTTCCTTCCGGCCGGAGGTCGCCCTTCTGCTCAACATCACCCCGGATCATCTGGACCGGCATGGTTCCATGGCAGCCTACGCGGCCGCAAAAAAACGGATTTTCGCCGGACAGGGCGCACAGGACACCGCCATTGTCGGGGCGGACGACCCGCTGGTCATGGCCGGGGAAGCGCCCGGGGCCGGGACGGTCCTGCGGTTCGGCTTCAAACCGGCCTCGGAGGCCAGAGTGACCGATGCCGGCGTTGCCCTGACCGGCATGATCGGCGGGGTGAACGTGGAGGAATGGTACGGGCTGGAAACCACTTCGCTTGGTTCGGACATCAACCGGCTCAACGCGGCCGCGGCGATTCTTGCGGCCAGGACCAGCGGCTGCAGCGCTGAGGAGATCCGGCCGGGGCTGGCCTCCTTTGACCCGCCCGCCCACCGCATGACTCCGGTGGCCGAGATAGACGGGGTCCGCTATGTGGATGACTCCAAGGGCACCAATATCGGTGCGGTTGCGGCGGCACTGGCCGCCAGCGGCGACAGGGTGATCCTCATTGCCGGTGGCAGGAACAAGGGCGGCGATTTCGATCGGCTGGCCCCTGCCGTGTCCAGGCATGTCCTTCACCTGGTCCTGATCGGCGAGGCGGCCGGCCTCATGGCCGAACAACTGGGGAGCCTGGCGCCGACGACCATGGCGGCGTCCCTGGAGGACGCGGTGCGGCGGGCCTCGGAGCTGGCCCGCCCGGGCGACACCGTCCTGCTGTCACCGGGCTGTGCCAGTTTTGACATGTTCACGGGCTACGCCCACCGGGGCGAGGTTTTTCAACGGGCGGTTCTGGCTCTGCGCAATATCCGCCAAAGGTGTGCGTGAGGAAGGGATGAGGTGGACTTTTTGCAACGAAAAACATGCCGGGAAGTGTATGCTCAGGTGGAAGCCGGCCACCGGTAGATGAATCTTCGCATCGTCATCACCGGGGGAGGCACCGGCGGACATCTTTTCCCCGGTATCGCCCTGGCGACCGGGTTGCAGGAACGGCTTGACGGCTGCCGGGTGCTGTTCATCGGCACCCCCCGGCAGTTGGATAAACAGGCCCTGGCCGGATACGATTTCAAGCAGGAAACGATCCAGTGCATGGGGCTCAAGGGAATGGGGTGGCTCCACCGGCTGCGCAGCGTCGTGCAGCTGCCGGCGGCAACCCTGGAGGCGGGAAGGATTTTGAAGAAGTTTGCACCGCAGCTGGTTTTCGGCGTCGGCGGCTATGTCACCGGTCCAGTTCTGCTGGCGGCCAGATTGAGGTCCATCCCGGTGTGCATCCATGAGCAGAATTCGGTCCCGGGACTGGCGAACAGGATGCTGTCATTGATCGCCGACAGGATTTTTCTCTCCCTGCCGTGCCGCCACCGGTTTCCCCGGGGCAGGACCATGCTGGTGGGCAACCCGGTCCGGAAGGAGATACTTGCCGCCGCCGATGCCCCTCCGCGGCGGACCGGTGAGGAGAAAATAATTTTCATTCTTGGTGGCAGCCAGGGGGCGCATCGTGTAAACATGTTGATGATTGACGCGGCGGAAAATCTAATCAGGGAATATCCACGGGTCCGGTTCATCCACCAGACCGGCAGGGCGGATGCGGATGCGGTCAGGGCCCGCTACCAAGCCATGGGCGCCGAGGCGGAGGTCAGCGATTTTTTCCGCGACATGGCCCAACTGTATGCCAGGGCCGACCTCGCGGTGTCGCGGGCCGGGGCAACGACCCTTGCCGAACTTGCGGTGATGGGTGTTCCGGCCCTGCTGATTCCGTACCCGTACGCGGCGGACGATCATCAGCGGACCAATGCCCTTCATTATGAGGCCGGCGGCGGGGCGGTAATGCTGCCGGAGCAGGAATTAAGCGGCGGCCGGCTGGCCGGCGAAATTGTGAAGCTGATGAGAACCCCCGCCACCCTGGAAGGGATGTCGGTCAAGATGAAAAAAATGGCACGGCCCGATGCCGCGGAACGGATCATCGAGGCCTGTCTTGAGCTGGTCTCGGCCAAATCGGGCGGCAATCACGGGCCCTGACAAGGGATATGTATAAAAAAACCAAGCATATACATTTTGTCGGCATCGGCGGCATCGGCATGAGCGGCATCGCCGAACTGCTGCTCAACCTCGGCTACACGGTCAGCGGGTCGGATATCCGCGCCTCGGATATAACCAGGCGGCTCGAGAGGTTCGGCGCCACCATCCATTTCGGCCACAACGGGCAATGGGTGGAAGGGGCTGATGTGGTGGTCACCTCGTCGGCCATAGGCGCCGCCAACCCCGAGGTCACCGCCGCCTATGAACAACATGTCCCGGTGATCCAGCGGGCGGAAATGCTGGCCGAGCTGATGCGCCTGAAAAAATTTGGCATCGCGGTGGCCGGGAGCCACGGCAAAACCAGCACGACCTCCATGGTTTCGTGGATGCTGCATCAGGCCGGGCTCGATCCGACGGTGGTCATCGGCGGCAAAGTCGACAGCCTCGGCGGCAACGCCAAGCTGGGGGCGGGAGAGTTCCTGGTTGCCGAGGCGGACGAGAGCGACGGCTCCTTCCTCAAGCTGTCCCCGGTCATCGAGGTCGTGACCAACATCGATCTCGAGCATCTTGACTATTATCGGGACCTTGACCACATCAAGGACGTCTTTGTCCAGTTCATGGACCGGATACCGTTTTATGGCGCCGTCGTTCTCTGTCTTGATGATCCCAATATCGCGGCGATTCTTCCGCGCGTCCACAAACGCATGATTACCTACGGCCTGAGCGAACAGGCGGATA
>JALHJD010000301.1 GCA_022837185.1 Desulfobacteraceae bacterium | reverse complement strand
TTTAACAGATTGATTTTATGCTTTTTTTGGCATACTTTTGGGGTGCTGGACCCAGGCTGGAACCCATATCCCGGCCCGGGAAAAATCAGGGCGGAAAGTGGGTCGGCAGGAACCTGCTCGGAAAACACGGAAACATGCTGCCTGCGAGAAAGCAGATTGCGGTGCGGAAATTTTTTTACGGGGCGGAAGAACGGGAAAGGCCTCCGACAGCAGCAAGCATCAGGGCCGGCCGGTTGGTGCAGATCTTGTCCACGCCCAGGGCGTGCCAGAAGGGTAACAAATCCGGGTAATCCACCGTCCAGACGCTGACGCGGACTCCATGCCCATGTGCCTCGGCGACAAGTCCCTTGTCCACTGTCCGATGGCTGCAGTGGATCCATGGTAAACCATGCCGCCTGGCGGCCGCCAGAGCCTCAGGCCCGTTCCCGATCAACGCCAGGGCAATTTCAGGAGCCATGGCGCGAACCTGCAGCAGGGAGGGCAGATCAAAGGAGGACACGATGTATTTCCGCTCCTTGCCGAACCGGCGCAGAAGCCCCGCGACGCTTACCGGCACAGGAGCTCCCGCGGGGAATGTTTTGATCTCCACATTCAGGAGAACAGGGGTCGGGGCGACTATTTCCAGCACATCGCTCAGGCGGGGAATTCTTTCCCCGGCGAACGCCCTGCCGAACTTGGCCCCCGCATCGAGACGGAGAAGTTCGTCAACCGTCATGTCCCAGACATACCCGGAACCATCGGTGGTCCGGTCCACGGTGGCGTCGTGAATCACCATGGGCGTCCCGTCCCTGGCAGGACGGACATCGAGTTCGATGCTGGGAACGCCTGACCCGAGAGCCCGTTTGAACGCCGCCAGGGTATTCTCGGGGGCATTCGAGCTGTCGCCCCGGTGCGCTTCAATCAATGGCTTCATGTCGCCGCGTTCGTTTATTCAGAGACATTTCCTGGATACTGCGGGTGTCCCCTTGTTCCCCGACCTGGACGGATGCCCTTGGCAGCACGGCAGGGCAAAATTGTCCGGCCCCTTTGATCCAATTATATGATTGGCGAATAAATAAAGTCAAATAGGAGAAGTGAAGGAATCGGCCATCGCAACAAGCAGGAAAAATCGGGAGACGGCAATCATCATATAGCGGGAAAGGTTGCCCGCGCATGAATAAGGGCGTCCCGCTGTTACAGCCTGATGTTTCTGCCGGAAATTGGTTTGATTTTCTCGTGATATATATGTATTATATGGATATATTTATTCATGGAATAGTATTCTGCATGCTGGCGGAGGAAGGTGAATAAACTTTGGGCGGAACGGCAAGGCAGGGGAGTTGTCATGGCGAAAGCAAAGAAGCACTTTCTCATACGGTCAAAAATCTGGATCGAGGATGAACAGGGCGAAGTGGTATTCGGGAGCGGCAGGTACCTGATCCTTGAGACCGTGGACCGCACGAGATCCCTTCAGGCGGCTGCCAAGGAACTGAAAATGAGCTACAGGGCGCTGTGGGGGAGGATCAAGGCATCGGAGCAGCGTTTGGGGCATGCCCTGGTCATGCGGGACGGCAAGGGATCAAAGTTGACGCCCTTTGCCGAGAACCTGCTGGTCCAGTATCGGAAAGTGCAGGAAAACATCCGGGACGAATCGGACGAAATCTACAACGATCTTATTTCCGAGTATATTGAACAATGAAGACCGGTTTTCGTTTCGGGAAGGACGTTCGCAAGGAGCTGCATTGCGCCCGCAAGGGGTTGCCGGGAACCTGCAAAATGTCTCCCTTCACGAACCGGTTTGATCCAATTTAGTGAGAATTTTTTCGAAGTTTTCCACCCATACCGGAGCCACCAGTCCCTCCTGAAACCACATGATGGACTGGAGCAGGACAAGCGCCCGGAAATCTTTCAGGGATTCGGCATAATCAGGATGATCGAAAAAGCTGGTCGCCACCGACAGGGCGAGATCATGGGTTGAGTAGGGTATCGGCCCGGAGTGTTGGATTTCCGCCAGCTTCCGCACCTCCTGCCTGTCTACTATCCCCATCAGTATTTCCTTGGCGGCCACGGTTATCGCCTCGTCCAGGTTTGCCCGCTTCGGCGGCGGCGGATTGCCGTAGACGGACAAGATGAACTCGTTCACGGAATTGGCCGGTTTTTTATTCCTGAAAAATCCGAACATAACAGACTCCTGCCGACTCCTGTCAAGTCGGTATGGGTATCGGGGCAAACAAACAAATCATCAGCACGGCGAGCCGTTTTTCTCAAATCACCGATTCGTCAACAGGACAAAGAGATGTGAGAAAAACGCAACCTGCGGTACAGGTGACTGATCTCAACAATCCGAAAGTTTGATCAGGCAGTATTGAACATATCACCAATTGACAGTGGGGGGGAGTCAAATTTTGCCTGATTGCCGGAATCAGCACCTATGAACTGGTAACGATTATCAAATTTTTTTTGCGCTCCCGGGGGGAGACGATTCGGGCGCCGGAAATCTCAACATTCGCGAAGGGCATGGGACCGGGGATTTATTTCGTCAATACAGGGATATCCAACCGAGCCTGGGGCGCAGCTACTTCCCGGGGGGTTCCTTGCCGACGTAAATGTCGTGCATCCAGTATCCCGAGCGGCCTTCCCCGCCCGGATATCCTTCAACGCCGAAACCGTGCTGTTCCCCGTCTTTCCACTCGCCGATATATTTGAAACCGTCCGGCCAGGTGAAGGTTCCCTGACCTTGTGCGGCTCCGTCCTTGAATTCACCCGTATATGTACAGCCGTCGTGCCAGGTGAGTGTTCCCTGGCCGTTTTCTTTGCCGTCTTTCCAGCCGCCGATGTATTTCTGCCCGTCCGGCCAGGTATACGTCCCCCGCCCATTTGGCAATCCATTCCCGAATCTGCCGACGTA
>JALHJD010000300.1 GCA_022837185.1 Desulfobacteraceae bacterium | reverse complement strand
CCCGGATGTTTGCGCTTCAGGAGGACGAAAAGGGTTCCCAGCGTCAAGGGGTCGGCCAGTTGCTCGCAGGTGTATTCACCGGCGTAATACTGCAGGACCGTCACAATGTCGTTGATGAAATAGGTGACCGTTTTCTGGGTGCTCTGGGCGTTCCACCTGAGATAGTGTTCGGCCTCGTCCTTCAGTAAATTCCTGTACTGGTAGAAGCTGAGGGTGGCGGTGACGATCAGCGGCGTCAGGGTGATGACGGACATGACAAGGAGCAGGGTTCGGCGAAACCCCTTGTAGCGGGGATAGGTGGTCAGCGGTTTCTCGATCTGGTCCCGATCGATCGCCAGGATTTTCATCAGGGAGCGCAGTTTCTCAAACATGGTCAGCCTCGTTTACATCTTCCTCGCCCGGGGAGAGAGGGCGGGTCCCTGTTTATCCCCGAATCTGCCGCACCGGAAAGACCACTCGCGGTCCGTGCCGTCCTGAAGCCAGTCTCCCATGGCAGCGCCGGCCGTCACGATTTGGCGGACCGGCCGCATCATGAATGGACCGCGCCCGGTAAAACACTCCACGGCTGAAGCCGATCAGCGAGCAGGGCGTCGAGCGCTTCCTGGTATGGTCCGATCACCCCGTCGATGACTTTGATTTTTTTCCAGGCAAGATACTGAAAATGCACATCTTCAATGCCGCCGCAGACAACATGGGACATATTTTCCTTGATGATATGGCCGCACAACTCCTCCCCGGAGGTGCCGGGCAGCAGAATAATTCTGGGCTCGGCGATGAGGCTGCCGCCGTCGGCCTGCGCTATCAGGGCTTCCCGGGTCTGGTCGAATCGCGGGGCAATGTCATCGCCATATATGGTTATCAGAATTTTCATGCCAGTATATTATCGCATACCCCAGTGAACAGGACAAGAGGTCGTTTTTCCCCGGCTCCATCATTCAAGCTGGTGCTGTTTTATTTTCCGCCACAGTTTACTGCGGGACCAGCCGAGTGACTCGGCCGCCCTGGTGCGGTTCCCCCCGCTGTTTGCCAGGGCCTCCAGAATCATTGCCCGCTCCATCTCTCCCCAGCCGCCCGGCTCAGGAACAGGTGACTGGGCGGGCCCGGAAGTGCTCTGCTGGCCGGGGTGCAGCGCCATGGCCGCCGGGAAATGGGCGGCCGCCCGGGGCTCCGCGGCCGCAAGGCCGGGCAGGTGCTCGGGGAGAATGGTGCCGCCGGGACAGATGTTGACCGTGTATTCGACAATATTCCGCAGTTCGCGAACATTGCCCGGGAAGGGGTAGGAGGAGAGCAGCCGCAGGGTTTCATCGCTGAATCCCTTGATGTTCTTGTTCAGGCTCTTTTTAAAGGTCCCGAGGAAATGGTCGAGCAGCAGCCGGATGTCGTCGGCGCGATCGCGCAGCGGCGGAATATGAATGCGCAGGACATTGAGCCGGTAGTACAGGTCCTCCCGGAACTGTCCGGCCCGGACCCGCTCGTCCAGGTTGCGGTGGGTGGCGGCAATGATCCGGACATCTATTTTTTCTTTTTTCGAGCCGCCGACCGGAAAAAACTCCTTGTCGTCCAGCACGGTCAACAGTTTCACCTGCAGCGCCAGCGGCAGGTCGCCGATTTCGGTGAGAAAAATGGTGCCGCCGTGGGCCAGCCGGAACATGCCCGGCTTGTCCTTGTCGGCGCCGGTGAAGGCGCCGCGGACATGGCCGAACAACTCGGATTCCAGGAGTGATTCGGGCAGGGCGCCGCAGTTGACCTTGATGAAGGGATGGAGCGATCTCTTTGAAGCCCGGTGTATGGCTTCGGCCACAAGGTCCTTGCCGGTCCCGGTCTCGCCGGTAACCAGCACGGTGGTGTCCGTCCGGGCGGCGATGGGGATGAGTTCGAAAATTTCCTGCATCTTGAGGCTGTGGCCGATGATCCTGTCCTTGCCGGAAAACCCGTGGACTTTGTCGCCCAGGTCCTTGAGCAGGGAGATGTCCTCAAGGACGAGAATGGCGCCCTGGATCTTGCCGGAGAGGCTTTTCAGCGGGGAGACATTGAACCGCACAGGGGTTCGTTTGCGGCTCTGGCTGATGATGTCTCCTTCAACGGCCATGTGGTCGCGGGCGGCAAGGATTTTGTTCAGGGACCCTCCGTCCCCTTTCAGACGGCCGCGGATGACGTATTCCCCTTTGACTCCGGTGACCTCGTCCCGGTTATAACCGATAAGCGCTTCCAGAAAGCGGTTGAGGGTAATAACCCGTTGTCTGGTGTCCAGCAGCATCACTCCGTGCGGGACGGCGTCGATCAACGAGGCGGTGTCGTATCCGGCCGGGCCGCGGGTATCGGTTGTCTGTTTATCCGGCATTTCCATTTGTGCCCATGACCTTGGCTTGGGCTGGAGGGAATTTGACCCAGGGTAATAAAAGGGACTCCGATCAGCATAATTCCTACTTTAAAACAAAATTAAACAAAAGTAAAACGTTTGATAACGGGCTTGTCTGATTTTGTCTCAATATGTTTTGGGTGGCTGGCAAGGTGCGGCGTGCGGGGAAGCAAAGGGGATGATTCGGCCAGGCCGGAGGAGAGCGCTGCTGCCGGGAGGAGGGAGGTCGGTTCCTCATGGGGGCGGATCGGCCTGCCGGTTTCTTTGTAGACATTCGAACTGCAACGGTCTGCTGCTGTCCAGATGAAAATCCCGTTGGGGAAATGCGATTGTGATTCCCGCTTCACGAAACACCGAGTCGATATGAAAACGGACATCACTTTCGATCTGTTGCCGGCCCGCATCGGCTGTGATTGTCATCCAGAAGAAGAGGTCAAAAATGAGGGCGTTTTCACCGAAATCCGACAGCATTGCCACAGGTGGCGGGGCGGAATGGACAAGACCGTGGTCGCAGGCCGCCCGGACAAGAAGCTCCCGGACCTTGTCCGC
>JALHJD010000299.1 GCA_022837185.1 Desulfobacteraceae bacterium | reverse complement strand
CAGGTCATCAACAAACTGAACCGGTTTTTTCTCCGTCTGATTGCGGTAAACATTGTCTCCCATTGTATCTCCCCCGGTGCATTGTCAAACTTTTGTCATCCTGGTTCCAAGACCGCTCCCTTCCGGGATCGGGTGGAATAGTCCTAACCAAGATTCATGCCATCTTGGCAGACAATCGGTACCGGTTCGTCCCGTTTCAACCTATTTATCCGATATTGCCTGCTTTTTCTGTGGCCAGTCGAGAGAGGGGCAGGCGGTTCGGACCCTGTAATTCCCGCCCCGCCTCCTCTTCGCCCTCCAAAGTAACGTTATGTTAACGTTAACAAGTGTCCCATTGGATCAGGACGGTGATTCAGGTAACGCTACTTGCTTCTTTTACTTTCGAAGATAATTGACTTTTATCAGAGGTCAAAGTATGCATAAAGTAACGCTAATCGTTGTTCACCACCATCGATCGGTACGGTCCAATGGCAAAATCATCACTCCCCCGTCATCCCCAATTTTTCTCCCAGATCATCGCGTCCATGGCCGACGGCCTCTTCATCATGGATGCGAAAGGCAGAATTATCACCTGGAACCCCGCCATGGAAAGGATCAGCGGCTATACGCAGGAGGAAGCCCTCGGCCGGACCTGCGCGCTGCTTGAGTGCAGCCGCTGTTTCGGGCAGGAATGCCCGGCGGATATAACACAATGCGGGGTCACCCGCCACGGCGGCAATGAGGCGAAGGAATGCCTGATCAGGCACAAGGAAGGCCACAGTGTATCGGTAATTAAAAACGCCGCCGCCGTGGCGGGGGCAGATGGACGTCTGCTCGGTGTCGTGGAAACGGTGACCGACATGAGCGAGTTGGTCAAGGCCCGGCAGCGGGCCGAGGAGGCTGCCCGCCGGCTGGGGGAGGTCCACCGCTTTGCCGATATCATCGGCAAGAGCGAGGCCATGCTCCAGGTCTTCACCGCCATCAAGGCGACGGCGGCCAGCGATGCGACAACCCTGATCCACGGGGAGTCCGGCACCGGCAAGGAACTGGTCGCCGGCGCCATCCATTTCAACAGTGCCCGGAGCTCCGGGCCGCTGGTGGCGGTAAACTGCTCCGCCCTCCCGGAAACCCTCCTGGAAAGCGAGCTTTTCGGGCATGTCCGAGGCGCTTTTACCGGGGCGAGCCGCGACCGCATCGGCCGCTTCGAGGAGGCGGACGGGGGCTCCATCTTCCTCGACGAAATCGCCGACCTCAGTCCGTTCATCCAGGTCAAACTGTTGCGGGTGCTGCAGGAACGTCAGATCGAACGGGTGGGGGAATCAAAGAGGCGGCCGGTGAATATCCGGGTGATTACCGCGACCAACGTCGACTTGCAGACTCTGGTCCGGCAAGGCCGTTTTCGCGAAGATCTCTACTACCGCCTCAAGGTCTTTCCCATCGGCATACCGCCTCTGCGGGAACGCAAGGAGGATATTCCCCTGCTGATCAGCCACTTTGTCGCCGGACAGAACCGGAAAACCGGCAAGCAGATCCGCGGCCTGACACCGGAGGCCATACGGCTGCTCATGGACCATGGGTGGCCGGGTAATGTCCGTGAGTTGGAAAATGCGATTGAACACGCCTTTGTCCTGTGCGCCGCCGACCGGATCGACGCCCGGGACCTGCCGTTGGAGATCCGCCATGGCGGTCTGCAAACGGAACCGGACAGGGGTCGTCCTCCCTGGCCCAAGGCTCGGCATTTAACCAGGGAGAAACTTGAGACTCTCCTGCGGACCTGTAACTACAACAAGGCTGAGACAGCCCGCCGGCTCGGCGTCAGCCGCACCGCAGTCTGGAAATACATGAAGAAATGGGGCATCCCCCTTCGGCCCGCGCCGTGATTCAGCGTCGAACGGTACTGCCCGTCTGCAAAGGGAAGGGTCCCGACTGAGGGTTGCGGGCAATGCCCGGAATGTCCCGCGCCGGGACCTGCATTATTCGTCGGGGTTTTGGGTGGCGGCAGTCCCTCAAAAAAAAAGGCCCTCCTTGCTGAGGAATGAGGGGGGGCACAGCAAGGAGGGCTAATCACTCACGAGGAGGATTATGAGGAAATAATAATCAATTCTGGCCAACTGTCAAGTTTTTTACGCTCCACACCCTCAAAATTTTCCTTTTTCTCCAACTTCGTCCCGGTGTGCCCGTGAATTCAGCATCTCCAACGGCGATTTCAGCCGGGCATCCCGGTCTGCTCAGGTTCCGGTCATCCTTGTCGCATACTGCGGGAAAAGCAGGCAGCCGACAAGGATGTGCAGATCAATCCCGAAAAAATATATGATCACGATAAACAGGAAACTGAGGAGAGCGGGAATAAGCACCGCGACAAACACCCTTGCCCTGCCCGGGGATATCGGCAGCTTTTTGAACGTATAATTGAAGGACAGAAGGACAAAAAGCAGGAAGGACAGCTCAAGCAGAATTTCGTATGGATAATAGAGCTCAAAATTCCTTGCATAGAGATACTCCAGCGCCAACCAGTACAGAAAGGCCCCACCCAGGATGGCCAGGTTGACGGCAACAATTCTGGTCATTGCCCCAACAGCAGGCGATCGGCGGGAAGTCGCGAGGGTGGCCCCGGGACGGGTCTGGAGGGGAACGGGCATGCTCTCTGCCGGGCGGCTGATCGTGGAATCAGAGAACCGCCTTTTTCAGTGCTTCTATGCCGATCCGCTCAATGAATCGGGCGGTCCGCTCCTTCTTTCTGCCATGGGCGGCATAATATTCAAGGCACCTGCGGATGAGGGCAATCACCTCTTCCCTGCTGACATCCTCGGCGATGATGTCGCCAACCCGGGGCCGGCGGGCGCAGGGTACGTCATCGCCGCGCCTGATGGGCAGATCCTGGCCGAAGACGCGGTTGCTGTCGGCCACGGCACCAACAACATCGCAGAGTACACCGGGGCGATCGCGGCCCTGGAGC